>CALAUK010000108.1 GCA_937892135.1 uncultured Clostridia bacterium
TTAATTTTAATTTAAAAATTTAAAAAAAAATGGAATTTAAACCAAGTAAATATCAGGAAGAAATATTTAATTTTGTAAGAAAAGGCAATGGGAATGCTGTTATTAACGCTAAGGCAGGTGCAGGAAAAACAACGACAATTGTTAATTCAATAAAGTTTATAAAACCCAATAAGAATATATTATTTATTGCTTTTAATAAATCGATTGAAGAAGAATTATCTAAAAGATTATCAGGAAACAAAAATGTGGACGTAAGAACATTTCATAGTTTAGGTGTATATATAGCAAGGAAATACATTAAAAAAGATATGAAAGTTAATGAATATAAATATGATTATTATATTGAAAATGAAAAAGTTGACAGGATATTTTTAAACTTTTCTTGTCCGTACCCTAAGTATCATTACAGAAATAGAAGATTGACCTATTATAGGTTTTTAGAAATTTATAAAAAATATTAAGTTGCATTTGTCTCTTTTTCTGAATAAAAATTTGATTTTTACACCACGTTTACACCATTTTGGCATTTAGCTTTATAAAGTTATATAAACCTTTATGAAATTTGAACCTTTTGAAAGCCGCTTTGGTACTGGGGTTTAAGGATTTTTATGTGATTTTATGAAATTATATGAAAATGCCCGATATATTTCGATTCCCAATTTCATAATATTTCACATCTCCTTGTTTTTCAAGCTTTCTCAATATTGTATTTTATCATAACTTTAAAAAATAGTCAATCATTCTGCATATTTTTATATCAAAAACATGAATTTTCTCGAAAGCGTGACAAATTAGAAAAAGAGTGATATAATTAAGATAAAAAATTATTGCTTAAACTTTAAGGGGATCATCATGACTAAACAAAAGAATTACAAAAAAACATTGATAGCGTGTTATCTTGGTTTCGTAACACAAGCTATATCGTCAAATTTTGCACCACTCTTGTTTTTAACATTCAAAAGTACATACAAAATTACACTCGAAAAAATTGCAATAATCCCGTTTGTGTTCTATTTTACACAATTACTTACCGATCTGGCAGCCACCAAACTCACTGATAAAATCGGATATCGCGCCTGCGTTGTTGCATCGCAAGTTTTATCGTCGATAGGTCTTGTTTTAATGGCAATTCTGCCGGAGATACTTCCCGTACCCTTTATTGGTATTTTAATTTCGGTAGTGCTTTATGCAATAGGAAGCGGGCTTATTGAGGTTTTGGTAAGCCCTATTGTTGAGGCATGTCCTTTTGAAAATAAAGACGGAATAATGAGCCTCGTGCACTCATTTTTCTGTTGGGGCTCGATGGGTGTGATTTTGGGTTCGACAGTCTTTTTTGCCTTGTTTGGTGTAGAAAGCTGGAAAATACTTGCTTTTATCTGGGCATTAGTTCCGCTATATAATGCATTTAATTTTATAAACTGTCCTATCGAAAGATTGGTCGAAGATGGAAAGAGTATGAGTATCAGGCAGTTGCTTGGAGTGCCTGTGTTTTGGCTGATGATAATTCTTATGATATGTGCCGGTGCATCTGAAGCAACTATGACTCAATGGGCATCCGCATTTACAGAATCGGCACTTGGTGTTTCTAAAACCGTAGGCGATTTAGCAGGCCCGTGTATGTTTGCTATGTTTATGGGTATATCCCGTATGCTGTACGGAAAGTTCAGCGAAAAACTCGATTTAACAAAGGTTATGCTTGTTTGCGGAATTATGTGCGCCGGTTGCTATTTGTTGGCTTCGCTATCTACATTGCCGATTCTCGGACTTGCAGGCTGCGCTCTTTGCGGCTTAGCGGCAGGCATTATGTGGCCGGGAACTATCAGTGTATCATCTCATAAATGCCCAAGAGGAGGAACCGCAATGTTTGCATTCCTGGCATTAGCAGGCGATTTGGGTGCCGCGGTAAGTCCTACTATGGTGGGAAGCCTTTCCGAAATGGCAGGTGGCAATCTAAAAACAGGACTGCTCGCAGCTACAATTTTTCCGGCCGCACTTGTATGCGGATTGCTGATTTTAAAGATAAAATTCGGTAAAGCAACAAGAAGAGAATAATAAAAATAGCAAGGGGCAGTCTGGTTCAGACCGCCCCTTTTATGTTGTTTTAAATTTAAAAATGTTATTTATCGGTTTTTGTTATGTAATCTTTTGTAAGTATTTCTGCTAATTTTTTAATTATATCCGGCGCTTTTCCACCTGCAGCTTTTCCGTCTATATGAGTTGCTGCAACTAAAAAATTGGAGCTGGATGTGCTTAAAATCTCGTCAGCCGAAAGTAAAAACTCAAGCGTGAACGGCTTTTCTATAACCTCTACGCCAATTTCCTTACAAGCTTTAATAAGATTCTTTCTTGCAATACCCGGCAAGATAAGTTTATCCAAAGGTGCGGTGTAGAGCTTACCGTCTTTAATACAATGAACATTAGAGTGTGCCCCTTCGGTAACACGGTTTTTAATTCCGTCTGCCTCAGCTCTGTACATAACACATTCATCTGCCCCAGCTCTTTTTGCCGCCTCGGATGCTAAGACGCTCGGCAAAAGACACAAAGTCTTTATATGACACATATAAAAGCGTATGTCTTCATAAGAAATAAGTTTGCCTTCTCTGCCTACCTGAGCAAGCTTTCTCGGTGTAACAGTTACCCACAAGCTAGCCTTGCAATCTTCGGGAAAAACATGGTTTCTCGGGATATTTGCCCCTCTTGTAATCTGCCAGTATAAAAAGCTTTCTTCATTTGTATTATCGGTGTCAACCTTTAAAACAAGCTCATTTAATAAATTTTTAAGCTCATCTTTGGTGTACGGAATTTCAATCTCAACCATTTTTGCAGAGTTATAAAACCTGTCTATATGCTCATCAAGGCAATATATAACGCCTTTTCTTACAGGTGTTGCCTCATACACACCGTCACCAAACCAACACACTCTGTCAGTCATAGGAACGCTTATATTGTCTATCGTGTCGTACCTTCCGTTATAAAAGCCCAAATCCTTTAATTTTTCCATTTAATTTTCATCCCTTTTTATAAATTTTCCGTTTCGAATGCCGTTATAAACAGCATTTTCGCAAACCACTTTTCCACCAACAATAACATAGCTTAAACCATCTGCACCTTTACCGCAATCGGTAAAAGTTGAATTATCTGTAATTTTATCTTTATCAAATATGCAGATGTCCGCATCATAGCCTTCCTTTAAAAGCCCTTTATTTTTTAAGCCGTAAACAAAGGCAGGAAGCGAAGTTATTTTTCTTATCGCTTCGCCAAGCTCCATAACGCCTTGTTTTCTTACATATTCAGCTAAAAATCTCGGAAAGCTGGCGCGAAGTCTCGGGTGGTATACGTTGTTGTTTTTTGCAACTGAAGAATCGGTGCAAAGCATTGCGCGGTTGAAGCTTAAAACCGTTTTCACATCTTCTTCGCACATTGAAAAGTTACACACGCTAATCTGCCCGTTTGCATCAATTATTGTGTCAAACGATGCCTCCCACACATCTTTATTAAGCATATCTGCAACTTCTTTTAGTTTTTTGCCCTCGAACTCGGGATGGCCTGCGCAAATGGTTATCTGAAGCTCAGAGCAATCTTCGCCGTATTGATTCAGATACTCTTCCTTAATCTTTTTGCGGTTGGCGCTATCTTTTAGCATTTTGCAGATTCCCGCGCTGTTCATATCACGCATAGACTTGGGAATTATTGTTGAAATAAGTCCTGTATGCGATGCTGTGTACGGATAAACATCACAATATATATCACAACCCTCATTTATCGCATCTT
>CALAUK010000109.1 GCA_937892135.1 uncultured Clostridia bacterium
AATACGATTACTTCAGCTTCAGGAGCTTCATACTTTCTCATATATAACACACCTTTCTTTATTATCTGCAAAGTATCACTTATCTACATTGTATCCAAAACAATTCTCGCTGTCAAGATATTTTTTATAAATTTTTTATTAATTTTAAAAAAAGCTTTACTTTCGCGCTTTAAAGTGTTATTATGTTCTTATAAAGATATGCAAGGAGGATTTTCATGAACGAGAAAGGAAAAAAGCCCGAAACCAAGGACCTTTTTGAGAGTATTCTTGCCTTAAAAACCGAAGAGGAATGCCGTCTTTTCTTTGACGATTTGTGTACAATGAATGAGCTTAATGCTCTTTGCCAGAGAATAAATGTTGCAAAAATGCTTAAGAAAAACATGGTTTATTCTGATATCGCTTCAAAAACAGGGGCATCTTCTGCTACTATAAGCAGAGTTGCAAGATGCTTAAACTATGGCGGTGGCGGATACAATATTGTTTTAGACAAGCTTTCCCAAAAAGAGGGTGAATAATATGGCTGAAAGTTATACCGGGTTTGCCTCTTTATATGATAAGCTCATAAAAGAAGATATCGATTACAAAAAGGCAGCCTCGTTTATAAACAGCGAAATAACAAAAAAGATTGACAATATAGTCTTGGACCTGGCGTGCGGCACGGGAAGCTTAACAAGTGAGCTTGCCTCCTTCGGCTACGATATGATAGGAATAGATATTTCAGTCGATATGCTTGATATTGCAAAAACCAAAAACCCCGACACTCTTTTTCTTTGTCAGGATATGAGAGAATTTGAGCTTTACGGAACGGTTGACTGCATCTGCTCTATGACAGATTCTTTAAACTATATAACAGACAAAGAGGATTTAGAAAAGGTTTTTTCTCTTGCAAAGAACTATCTTAATCCCGAATGTCCGTTTATATTTGACTTAAATTCATACTACAAGCTCCACGATATTTTAGGAAATAACACCTTTACTTATGATGAAGATGATATTTTCTATGTGTGGGAAAACAGCTTTGACGAAGACGAAAACATTTGCGACTTCTATTTAAGCTTTTTCGAGAAAGAAGAAAACGGATTGTACCGCCGTTTTGACGAAGAGCACTCAGAGCGTGCATATAAAAGGGAAGAAATTGAGACTTTGCTTTACAAAACAGGCTTTAAATCTGTTTTTTGCTACTCAGATTATGACAAATCGCCCGTAAACGAACTCAGTGAGCGCCTCGTTTTTGTTGCAAGGTGATAATTTTTCACTAAACTGCCGTTTTACTAAAAAAAATGCTTGACAAACCACGAAAAAGCATATATAATATTTAGCGTACCATTAAAAATGGGTTATTTTTGTGCGCCCATTAAAAGTAAGAATGGAAATGCTTTTGCATTTTGCCATACAATTCAGATTTCAGGAGGTGTTTATTAATGCTTAGAACATACCAGCCCAAGAAAAGACAGAGAAGTAAGGTTCACGGTTTCAGAAAGAGAATGAGCACTGCCAACGGCAGAAAAGTTCTGGCTAGAAGAAGACTTAAAGGTAGAAAAAGATTGTCAGCATAAAAGGCCACTTAGTGGTCTTTTCTTTTAGCAGACAATTTGTTTCTCCGTTTGTTTTAGTTTATTATTTGGCGGTGATTTTTTGAAAAAAACATTTTCAATGAAATATAACCGTGACTTTAAGCGTTTGTATTTAAAAGGCAAATCCGTATGTGGCGGATACCTTGTTATGTATTACAGAAAAGCTAAAGTCCCTAATAACGTTTTAGGTATCACCGTAACAAAAAAATTGGGAAAAGCCGTTGTAAGAAATCGCATAAAAAGACTTATAAGAGAAAGCTATCGCCTCAAAGAAGATTTGATAGCTTCAGGTTATTACATCGTTTTTGTTGCACGAAACAAAGCAGTAGGTGCCAGCTTTGAAAAAATAAGCCATGATATGAGTTTTCTTCTTAAAAAAAGCGGAATTATTCCGCCGTCCGAAGAATAAACACACGGAGTTGATTTGATTTTGAAAAAATTTCTGCTTTTTTTGATTTCTTTTTACCGAAAGCATCTGTCGGGCGCAAAGGCGCATCCAACATGCAAGTTTTATCCGACCTGCTCGCAGTATGCTATTGATGCAATCACAAAATACGGTGCTTTAAAAGGGAGTGCGCTTGCAATATGGCGCATACTTCGTTGTAACCCCTTTTCAAAAGGCGGGTACGACCCCGTTAAATAGCACTGTTTTGAGAAAGGAACTTTAAATATGCTTGATTGGATTGCAATTCCTTTGGGGTATATCCTCAATTTTATCTATAGTTTTGTTAGTAATTACGGACTATCCATTATTCTTTTCACATTGATTGTTAAGCTGATTTTAATGCCCCTTAGCATAAAATCTCAGAAATCAATGGCGAAAACACAGAAGCTTGCACCTCTTGTGCAGGAGCTTCAGAGAAAATATGCAAATGACCAGCAAAAGCTTAATCAGGAAATGATGGAGCTTTATAAAGCGAACGATGCAAAGCCCACAGCGGGTTGTCTGCCTCTTTTGCTTCAGTTCCCCATCATTATTGCGCTATACAGAGTTATCCAGGCGCCCATTAGGTTTATTTGCCGTGGTGATATAACATCAAAAATTGATGCAATCAAAAAAATTGTAACAGATAATCCCGATGCTTTTAATACTTCTATCAAAGATGGTATCGCTCAAAGCTCGGAAATCGCAATAAGCAGTGTTGCTGACAATCCTTTGTTTAAGGCGCTTAATATCGCTGAATGGAAGATTGACTATTCATTTTTAGGTCTTGACCTTTCAAGAAACCCCAGCGAAGCGCTTAGCCTTTTATTTTCACACTCAAGCCTTACAGGCGAAGTTGTTTCTGTTTTGCTTTTGCTTTTAATCCCTGTTTTAGCAGGTGTTACTTCATGGCTTTTAACAAAGCTTAATCCCCAGCAGAAGCAGATGGAGGAAAACAAAAAGAAAAATGCGGGTCAGGACGAACAGCCGGATATGGGTAAAACTATGAATATGGTTATGCCTCTTATGTCCGCCGGCTTTACTTTTATGTTCTCCGCAGGCATTGGTGTATATTGGATTGCTTCAAACGTTTTCCAGATTATTCAGCAACAGATAACATTCCATTATTTCAAATCTAGAGAGGATGAGACAGTTGTCATTAACACAATCAAACCAAATAGAAAAGACAGCAAAAAACATAGATGACGCGATACTTGCCGCCTTGGAAGAGCTTGGCGTAGGTCGCGATAAAGTTGATGTTGAAGTTATAGATGAAGGAACAAAAGGTCTTTTGGGTATATTCGGCGGAAAGGACGCAAAGGTGCGTGTAAGCCTTAAGAAGAACCCCATTAAGCTTGCAACAGATTTTCTTAAAGAAATATTTGACGAAATGGGCCTTTCAGTAGATTTCGAAACAAATCTTGACGGAAATGACCTTACAATTAACCTTGTTGGCGACGATATGGGAATCATAATCGGCAAAAGAGGCGAAACTTTAGATGCTCTTCAGTATCTTACAAGCCTTGTTGTGAATCACAGAGACGGTTCTTATATCAAAGTTACATTAGACACTGAAAATTACAGAATAAAGCGTCAGGATGCGCTTCGTGCATTAGCTTTAAGAATTGCAGAAAAGGTTTCAAGAACAGGCAGACGCCATATATTTGAGCCTATGAATCCATACGAGAGAAGAGTTTTGCACGCAACACTTCAGTCTCACGAAGTTGTTACAACATATTCAATCGGAGAAGACCCCAACCGTAAGGTTGTGGTAGCTTTGAAAAATGACAGCCGTAAAAAACAGTAAAACGGCAGGTTAACATAAGCTGAAAACGGCAGGAATTTTTAATTCTCTGCCGTTTTTATATGAAAGGTTTTGGTTTTATGAATATCAAAGACACTATTGCAGCAATCTCAACCCCAATCGGAACGGGCGGCTTAGGCGTTATAAGAATAAGCGGAGATGATGCAGTTAAAATCGCAGATAAAATTTTTGTTTCTCCAAAAGGAAATGCACTTTGTGATGCCCCTTCGCACACAATACATTATGGTCACATAAAAGACCCTGAGACAAACGAAATAGCAGATGAGGTTTTGGTAAGCCTTATGCGCGCGCCAAAAACATTTACAGCGGAAGATGTTGTTGAAATTTCAACACATGGCTCCCCCACTGTTTTGAAAAAAGTTCTTTTGCTTATCGTAAAGCACGGCGCACGACTTGCCGAAGCAGGAGAGTTTACAAAGCGTGCATTTTTAAACGGCAGAATCGACCTTTCACGCGCAGAAGCGGTTATAGATGTTATAAACTCAAACAGCGAAGCCTCTTTAAACACAGCGCTTTCTCAGCTTGAGGGCTCACTTTATAATGCAATAGAAGAAATCCGCGAACCGCTTTTGTATGCATTAGCTCAGTTTGCGGCAGCAGTAGATTATCCTGATGAAGAAATTTCAGAGCTTACTGAAAGCTCTTTAGAAGAAATTTTAGATAACTGCATTTTAAAATGTGACACACTTTTAGACGGCGCAAATGACGGAAGAATTGCAAAAGAAGGTATTTGCTGTGTTCTTGCAGGTTGCCCGAATGTTGGAAAATCATCTCTTCTTAACACTCTTTCAGGCGCTTCAAGAGCAATCGTAACCGATATTGAGGGTACTACACGAGATATAATAGAAGAAAGTATAATTATAGACAGTATTGCTATACGCCTTATCGATACAGCAGGTATAAGAGACACAGAAGATGAAGTTGAAAAAATAGGCGTTGAAAAGTGTAAGGACTACATTAATGCGGCAGATATCGCACTGGTTATTTTAGACTCTTCAAGGCATCTTAAAGAAGAGGATATCGAGGTTTTAAAAATAACAGAAGCTAAAAAGCGAATTATCCTTTTAAATAAAACTGACCTGCCCGCCGTTCTTACAGAAGACGAAATCAAAGACTACACAAACGGCGATGCGGTTATAAATATAAGCGCAAAAAGTCTTGACGGAATAAAAAATTTAAAAGAAGAAATTATAAAACTCATTAATATTAAAAAGATTTCACAGACGAGCGTTATGCTTTCAAATGTCCGTCATATCACAGCAATCGAAGAGGCAAAAACAGCGCTCTCGGGTGCAAAGGAAACTCTTCTTTCAGGTATGCCTATGGATATGTGCGCAATAGATGTCGCAGGTGCGCTTGAAAGTTTAGGTCAGATTACAGGCGTAAGCGTAAGCGCAGATATAGTTGATAAGATATTTAAAGAATTCTGTGTTGGAAAATAATAAGGAGGCTTTTTATGGTATATGTATTTTTAGCAGACGGTTTTGAAGAAATTGAGGCTATCGCGCCGATAGATATTATGAGAAGAGCGGGCATCTGCGTAAAAACTGTGGGCGTTACAGGAAAAACCGTTACCGGTGCTCACGAAATAGAAATATCATCAGATATCTCTTTAAATGAGGTTTCTTTAGACAAGGCCTCGCTTTTGTTTCTTCCCGGCGGCATGCCCGGAACAACCAACCTTTTAGAAAACGAGAAGGTTAAAGAATTAATAATTTCTGCAAACGAAAAAGGCATTTATATTTCTGCCATTTGTGCAGCACCAATGATTTTAGGAAAACTAGGCCTTTTAAAAGGAAAAAATGCCACTTGCTTCCCCGGTTTTGAAGAATATCTTGAGGGTGCAAATGCAAAAAACGACAAGGTTGTTTTTGATGGTAACATTATAACTTCAAGAGGAGCAGGAACTGCTCATCTTCTTGGCTTTAAATTTGTTGAAATTTTAAAAGAAAAACAGATGGCAGACGAGCTTTCTTCTGCTATGCAGTATTAAAAAACTGATAATAAAAGGCAGAAACGATTACTTTCGTTTCTGCCTTTTTGATACGTATGGTGTGAAATCGGAACAGAAAAAACCTGAAAACCACAACTTAAGCGGTTTTCAGGATTTTTTTAATATCTCAACCATCCATGTTCGGGATGCATGATTTCTAATATAAACAAAACTACAAAAATTGTTGCAAAAAAACCAATGATTAAATTTTTTATAAAGTTAGCTCGTTTTAGCTCCTTTATCTGTTCCTTTTGTGAATCGTTTAACTCCCTTTTATCAGCAAGGCGTCTTTCATAATTCTCTTTAAGGTCTTCGTGATGTTGTTCATAATGTGACCTGATATTTAAAATGTGGGCTTCGTTGGTTTCTTTCATGGAGTCTATCTGAAATTCGTAAAATTCTTTCAGTGACGAAACACTGACCTCTTTAATTTCATCTTTACTTTTGCCGGGATTTAGCATTTCGTCAACAGAACCACCCAATGCATATACAATAGGAGCAACAGTATCCAGTCGCGGATCTTCAGACTTTCCGCTACAAAGATTTTTTACAGTAGACTCTGAACGCCCGCTTTTTTCAGCAATTGCCTCATAAGTTAGTCCTGTTTTTGTTTTTAGTCCAGAGATATAATTTGCTACAAGTTTAGCGTCCATATTGCCCTCCTGAAAAAGCGTGATTTTATGCGGTTTTTGTCAAAAAAGATGTCTGAAAGTATCAAAAATGACACTAAAAAACATCAATACGCATCCGCAATTGTTTAAAATTTTTAACAAAATTACTCCGTACGGAGCAATTTTGCATCTGTACTTTTCGCAAATTTTCGGCTAATATCAAATCATCACAAAAGCGAAAGGACGTGTGTCAAATGCAAAAGAAAATATTGCGAAGAAGATTATAAGATTTCTTAATGCAAATAGTATCATGAAGAAGACAAAAAGTCAACAAAAATTTACAAAATTTATAGGAGGACAAAATGAATATTATTGAAACAAACTTAAAATTCACAAAAAAACTTTCAAACCGCAGTCAGACAAACTACATAATATTACACCATTGTGCAGGAAACGGAGATGTAACAAGCATACACAACCTGCACATAAAACAAGACTATTCAGGTATAGGGTATCATTATTACATCAGAAAAGACGGAAAAATATATGCAGGAAGACCCGTTGGAACAGTTGGTGCACACTGTCTGAATTATAATAACACGTCTGTGGGCATTTGCTTTGAGGGGAATTTTGAAAACGAAAAAATGGACGAGCCTCAGAAAAAAGCAGGTGCTGAGCTTGTAAAGTATTTAAAAGGTATATACAAATCTGCCGTTGTAAAACGCCACAAGGATATGAATGCAACAGCCTGTCCCGGAAAAAACTTTCCTTATGATGATATAGTCTGCGCAAAATCCGCTAAAAAGGAGCTAACCTCTGCAAATGATATTATCTGGGAACTTAAAAACGGAAAGCACAAGGTAGAAATAAACGATGTAGACAGGGCCGTGAAGCATCTGGAAGATGCAAAACAGCAGAATACTTCATTATATTGGATTTTGTATAAAATCGTGAACAAGGGGTAGAAAAAATGCAGAAAATATTAAAAAACGTATCTTTATGGGGAGCCGTATTGACTCTTACATATTTAATTATTAAAAACTGGATTGGTATTGAGGTGCCCGCATGGGACGATATCTATGAGCAAATTGTAGCGATTTTATCTATCGTTTGTGGTGAATAGTCATA
>CALAUK010000110.1 GCA_937892135.1 uncultured Clostridia bacterium
GAGGTGAATTTATGGAAAATACAATAGTTTCATTTATAACTGAATACAGCTATATTGCGGTTTGCCTTTTAATTTTAATTGAAAATGTTTTTCCGCCGATACCATCGGAAATTATTTTGGCTTTTGGCGGTGCACTTGCTGCCGAAGCCGGTCATAGCCTCGTTTTAACAATTGTTTTTGCCACGATAGGCTCCGTTTTAGGAGCAATAGTGCTGTACGGTGCGGGCAGATGGTTTGGAAAGGAAAGAGTTTTTAAGATACTGAAAGGAAAAGTCGGCAAGCTTTTGTTTTTAAAAGCAGAAGATGTTGAAAAAGCCGATGCGGCATTTATTAAGTATCAGGAAAAAGCAGTTTTAATCTGCAGATGCATTCCTATCGTTCGTTCGCTTATCTCAATCCCCGCAGGAATTGAGAAGATGAATATTTCAAAATTTTTATTGTTTACAACAATAGGCAGTGCAGCATGGAACACACTTTTAGTAATTCTTGGTGCTTTGGCAAAAGATGCCTGGACCGAAGTTGCTGCAAAATTTGATTCTTTCTCAAATATTGTTTTAATTTTAATTGCCGTTGCTTGCGTTGGATATTTAGCCTACAAAATAGTAAAACACTTTAAAAACAAATAAATAAAAGCCTTGCTAAGCAAGGCTTTTTTATTATTCTTTTCCGTTCCAGCAATATGTGCAAAGCTTGTTTTTGTCAATCTCTGTTGAGTCTAACATATCGTCAAGGCGAAGATATGACAAAGAAGTAAAGTGAAGCTTTTCTCTTATTGCCTCAACCATCTTTTTATACTTTTCAGAATCGGGGTCAACATATTCGTATAAAGTTTCTCTATCAGGAATTTTTCCCTCAAGTTCTGTTATAACCTTTCTTGTCATAAGCTCCATTTCGGAGTTTGAACGTGAAAAGCTTAAATATTTGCAACCGAAAATAATCGGCGGACAACCTGTTCTTACATGCACCTCTCTTGCTCCGCTGTCATACAAAAACTCTGTTGTCTCACGAAGTTGTGTTCCTCTAACGATTGAGTCATCAATGAGCAAAAGGCTCTTGTCTTTAATAAGGTCATGAATAGGAATAAGCTTCATCTTTGCAATAAGGTCACGCTTGTTCTGGTGAGTCGGCATAAATGATCTCGGCCAGGTTGGAGTGTATTTAACAAAAGGTCTTGCATATCTTAAGCCTGACTCTGTTGAATATCCTATCGCATGCGCAATTCCTGAATCGGGAACGCCCGAAACGATATCGGGTTTTATGCCAAGCTCCTTATCTCTTTTTGCAAGGCATGCACCGCAATTATATCTCATTCTTTCAACATTCATTCCCTCATAGAAAGAAGACGGATATCCGTAATAAACCCACATAAATGTGCAGATTTTCATATCTTTTCCCGGATTAACAAGTGTTATAACCTCATCTTCAGTCATAACAACAATTTCGCCAGGACCTAATTCCTTAAATTCTGTATATCCTAAATTCAAATATGCAAAGCCCTCAAAGCTTGCACAGAAGCCTGTGTCTTTCTTTCCTATATGGATAGGAGTTTTTCCCATTTTGTCGCGGGCAGCATAAACACCTTTCTCCGTAAGTATAAGCATACTCATAGAGCCGTCTATAATTTCCTGAGCATATTTTATACCATCAATAAGATTATCCTTCTGGTTAATGATTGCCGCAACAAGCTCCGTCTGATTTATAACTCCGCCATGAAGCTCAAAGAAATGAGTGTGATGACTTAAAATATTATCTATAATCTCATCAGAATTATTGATTTTACCGACAGTTGTAATCGCGTATGTTCCGTGATTAGACCTTATCAAAATAGGCTGAGGCTCATAGTCTGAAATACAGCCTATGCCAAACTTGCCTTTCATCGAGGTTGACTCTTTGGTAAACTTAGTTCTGAAAGGAGCATTTTCTATGTTGTGAATTGCTCTGTCAAAGCCTGATTCTTCATCATAAACTGCCATGCCCGCTCTTCTTGTGCCAAGATGCGCATGATAGTCTACACCAAAAAACAAATCAAACACACAGTCTTCTTTGCTTGTTAC
>CALAUK010000111.1 GCA_937892135.1 uncultured Clostridia bacterium
ATTTATAAATCCATTTTTCCTGCTTTGGAGCGCCAAGGCAAACAAAAACTATGTCGGGCTTTAATAAAGAAATTTCTTTTGCGATTTGTTCTGATTCCTCTTCTTTAAAATATCCGTCTCTTGTGCCGCATATACATATTCCGGGGTAAAGGGATAAAAGCTTTTCTGCTGCTGCATCAGACACTCCCGGTTTTGAGCCGAACAAAAATACTTT
Source organism: uncultured Clostridia bacterium (assembly GCA_937892135.1). GTDB lineage: Bacteria > Bacillota > Clostridia > UBA1381 > UMGS1253 > CAKSHP01. The sequence continues at coordinate 215 of CALAUK010000111.1, forward strand.
TTTGTTAAGAGGCGCAGCATTTTTAATAAGCTCGTGCAAAAAATCATAGCCTGCAACTCTTTCTTTTAAAGGTAAGCCTAAAATTTTTGATGCCAAAACAACACCGATGCCATCGGCTGTGTTTAAATCGGCGGAGTTTAAAATGTCTTTAAACCCATCGTCCTGGTAGCCTACATATATAATTTCTGAATTAGGTGTGTATATAACATGATTTTTGCCGTCAGAAAAAAAGCCAAGCGCTTTATCTACGGCTTCTTTCATTGTCACATAAGAAATATTTACACCTAGGATATTTATTTTTTTCATCTTGTTTCCCCGTTTCGAAATTAAATGGTATGGGTTTATTATACTACAAGATTTTAGAAAAAACAATACCAAAAATGCATTTTAAAAGGTTGACAAAAAGATGCAAAAAAGATATAATATTTTAATGTATGAATAAAGAAAGGCTATGGTAAATGATATGACTTTAGCGGATTTAAAGATTGGTGAAAGTGCATATATAAAAGATGTCGGAGGCGATGGAGCATTAAGAAGAAGGCTTCTTGATATGGGGCTTACTCCGAAGACAAAGGTGCTTTTAAAAAAGACAGCGCCTCTTGGAGACCCTTTAGAGCTTTTTCTTCGCGGATATGAGCTTACGCTTCGTAAAGAAGACGCAAAAAACATTAAAGTAGAAAGGGTTGGTGAGTGATGAAATACACGTTTGCCCTTGTGGGTAATCAGAATTCAGGAAAAACAACTCTTTTTAATCAGCTTACGGGAAGCAATCAGCACGTTGGAAATTTCCCCGGTGTAACTGTGGAGAAAAAAGAGGGCGTTATGAGAAAGGAAAAGAACGCCGTTGTTGTGGATTTGCCCGGAATTTATTCTCTTTCTCCTTATACTGCAGAAGAGGTTGTTACCCGCGACTTTGCTTTAGGAGTTGACGGCGAAAAGCCTGATGGAATTATAAATATTGTTGATGCAACAAACATAGAAAGAAACCTTTATTTAACACTTCAGCTTGCAGAGCTTAAAATCCCTATGGTGCTTGCTCTTAATATGATGGACGAGGTAGCCCAGAACGGAAATTTTATTGATATTAAAAAGCTTTCTGAGATGCTTGGAATTCCCGTTGTGCCTATTTCTGCAAGCCATAATGACGGAGTAGATGAGCTTGTGAGTGTATGCTTAGAAACTATTAAAAACAAAAAAGCTCCCGACAAGGTAGACTTTTGCCGTGACGGTGACTTACATAAGGCAATTCACTCTGTTGCGCATATTGTTGAAGACCATGCAAAAGAGAAAGGCATTCCTGTGCGCTTCGCCGCAACAAAGCTTATTGAGGGCGATGAGCCGATGCAAAAGCTCTTAGATCTTCACGAAAATGAAATTTCTCTTATTAAGATTATAACAGAGGACCTTGAAAAAAGCCTTTTGACATATCGTGATGCGGCACTCGCTGATATGCGTTATGACTACATAGAAGATGTTTGCAAGAATGCGGTATTTAAGAAAAGCGTTGTAACAAAACAGCAGAAAAGAACCGAAAAGATAGATAATATACTTACTCATAAGATATTTTCAATTCCTATATTTATAGGAGTAATGTTTTTGGTTTTCTATCTTACATTCGGTATTTTCGGTGCGACTCTTTCGGGATGGTTTGAAGAGGGTATCGATGCTGTTATAGGCGTAATTGATAATGCATTGGGAGTCTGGGGCGTATCTGAATGGCTTCATTCTCTTATAATTGACGGCGTATGCGCAGGTGTCGGAAGCGTTTTGTCATTCCTGCCGACAATTGTTATTTTGTTTTTCTTCTTATCTATTTTGGAAGACAGCGGTTATATGGCGCGTGTTGCCTTTGTTATGGATAAGCTTCTTCGTAAGATTGGTCTTTCGGGAAAGAGCATAGTGCCGATGCTTATTGGTTTTGGCTGCAGTGTTCCTGCAATAATGAGCACAAGAACTCTTTCAAGCGAGAGAGACAGAAAAATGACGATTTTACTTGTGCCGTTTATGTCGTGCAGTGCTAAAATGCCTATTTATGCAGTGTTTACAAAGGCGTTTTTCCCACAGAGCGGAGCTCTGGTTATGGTAGTTTTGTATTTTGTGGGAATACTTATGGGAATTGTTTCGGCTCTTATATTTAAAGAAACCTTGTTTAAGGGAAAAAGCATTCCCTTTGTTATGGAGCTTCCGTCATACAGAATGCCCTCTGCAAAAAGCGTTATGCTTCATATGTGGGATAAGGCAAAGGACTTTATTGTCCGCGCATTTACGGTAATCTTCTATGCGACGATTATAATATGGCTACTTCAGAGCTTTGATATAAGATTTAACTTTATAACCGACAGTTCACACAGTATATTGGCTTATATATCAAAGTTTATTGCGCCCGTTTTTTATCCTTTGGGCTTTGGAGACTGGAAAGCAGTTTCAGCTCTTATAACAGGTCTTTCTGCAAAAGAGGCGGTTGTAAGCTCTTTGGCTGTTTTAACAGGAGCGGGAGAAGCAGGCTTAAATAATGCACTTTACGCTATGTTTGGAACAAATATTTTGTCCGTCTGGTCATTTTTGATATTCACGCTTTTGTATATGCCGTGCGTTGCGGCTATGGCGGCTGTGCGCCGTGAGCTTGGAAGCGGAAAGGCGGCAGTTCTTGCGATGGCATATCAGACGGTGTTTGCTTATGTGTGTGCGTTTTTAATTTATCAGATAGGCGGTTTGTTTATATGATAGATTTGCTCGTTATAGCTTTTCTTGTTATTATCTTAGTGCTTTCTCTTTTGCTTTACAGAAAGTACAGAAAAAAAGGCGGCTGCTGTGGTTGCTCGGGCAACTGCAATAATTGCAAAATAAAAAAGGTTGAGAAATAATTCTCAACCTTTTTATTTTACAGATTAATTGCTTTTCTGACTTCTTTTTCAAGAAATGCGATTTTCTCTTCGGATTCTTTTAAAGAATCTGTCGCAGTGCCTAAGTAAAGTTTAATTTTAGGCTCTGTGCCTGAGGGTCTTATAACAACAAAGGATTTGTTGTCAGAAAGCTTAAACTTTAAAACATCGCTTGAAACGAAGCCTTTTAGCTCTGTTTCGCCGTTTTCACCGTAGGCTTTTAAAGTCTCGTAGTCTTCTAAAACCTTTACCTTTATTCCGCCGAATTCTGTCGGGGGATTTTTTCTTATATCCTCTGTAAGCTTTTTCATTTTCTCCATGCCGTCTTTTCCGGGCATTGTTACGGAAATGGTTTTTTCTTTATAAAAGCCGTAGCGCTTATAAATATCCATAAGTCCGTCGTAAAGTGTCATACCCTGCTTTTTATAGCTTGCCGCCATTTCGGAGATAAGCATAACTGCGCCGACTGCATCTTTGTCACGGGCATAAGTTCCCGGAAGATAGCCGTGGCTTTCCTCGAAACCAAAAACATACTCGTTTGAGCCTGTTTTTTCATAGTTTGCAATCTTCTGCGCAATATACTTAAAGCCTGTAAGCACGTTTTCTAATATAACGCCGTATTCATCTGCGATAGCCTGGATAAGCTCGCTTGTAACTATTGTTTTTATAATGGTTGATTTATTGTTTAATGTGCCGTTTTTCTTCTTCGCGCTTAAAACATATTCGCACAAAAGCGCGCCTATCTGATTTCCTGTAAGCGTCTGATAGTTTCCGTCTGAATCTCTTACTACTATTCCAACTCTGTCTGCATCGGGGTCTGTTCCGATAACCAATGAGGCATCGTTTGCCTTTGCAAGCTCGATTGCATCCAAAAAAGCTTCCTGATTTTCAGGGTTTGGCGATTTAACAGTCGGGAAAGCGGGGTCTGCTATCGCCTGCTTTGGCTCAACGGTAAAATTCTTAACGCCCGTGCGCTTTAAAATCTCTGTAACGGGGCGAAGACCTGTTCCGTGAAGAGGAGTGTATATAAGCTTAAAATCGTCAGAAACTTCTCTTATAACATCGGGATTGATACTTTGCTTTAAAACAGCCTCTAAAAATGCCTCGTCTGCCTCTTTTCCTATAATGTTAAAAAGAGGACTTTCATCAAGCTCGCTGTCTGAAATTATTTTAACATCTTTAAAAATATCGTAGCTGTTTACAACATTTCCGATTAAATCGCTTGCTTCGGGCGGGAACTGACCGCCGTCTTCTCCGTATGCCTTAAAGCCGTTGTACTCTTTGGGATTGTGGCTTGCGGTAATCATAACGCCTGCCGCAGCTTTATAATATCTTATTCCAAAGGATACCTCGGGAGTTGCGTGAACTACATCAAATAAATACGCCTTGATACCGTTTGCAACTAAAACCCTTGCGGTTTCGCGTGCGAACTCTTCTGAAAAGTATCTCGTGTCGTAACCTATAACAACGCCACGCTCTTCGCCGTTTACGCTTTTAACGTATGCGCTCATACCCTGAGCGGCACGGCGAACTGTGTATATATTCATTCTGTTTGTACCCATTCCTATAACACCGCGCATACCTGCGGTGCCGAATTCAAGGTCCTGATAGAATCTGTCTTCTATTTCGCTTTCTGTGGCGTTTTTTAATTCTTTTATTTCTTCGTCATTAAGAACGCCGCTGTTTAGCCAATCATTTAAAAATAAAGCTGAGCTTTTTCTCATTACACAAAACCCCTTTCATAAGTATATTCTAACAAATAAACATTGCTTAAGTCAATATAAAAATTAAATATCAGCTATAAGTCTTTGCCTTAACAGAGAGAGAGCCTTTTTTTCAAATCTTGAAATCTGAACCTGGCTTGTGTTTAATGTTTTTGCAACATCTGCCTGAGTCATATTTAATGTGTATCTTTTAATTATGATGTCTTTGTATTTTTCCGGAAGAGAGGACATAGCATCCTCAAGAGTTATTTTATCTATTGTGTTTTCCTCCTTGTCTTCTATTTTTAAAACGGAGTCATTGATAGAGCCGTCATCTGTGTATATGGAAGAAACTGAATTTGAAGATAAAAGAGCGTAGGAGATGGATTCTTTGTCCTCGCCTAAAATTTCACTAAGCGCATTTATACTGGGCTCTTCTCCGTGCTTTTTTATGTATGCTTCGCGGGCGGCACAAATTTTAAAATAAAGATTTTTTACTGACCTTGATATTTTAATCTGCCCGTCATCACGGAAAAAACGCCTTATTTCTCCTGCGATAAAGGGCACAGCATAGGTGGTAAATTTCGTGTTAAAGCTTTTATCGTAGCCTTTTGCCGCTTTTAAAAAACCCACACACCCAAGCTGAAAAAGCTCTTCTGTGTCAATTCCGCGCCCTGAAAAACGCTTTGCAACGCTTATTATGAGGCCGCGGTGCGTCTCAAACAGCAATTCGTTTTCGGCTTTAATATTCAAATTTTCACACCTCGCAAATTCGTTTAGTCATCTCAACTGTCGTACCCTCGCCCTCGGCGCTTGAAACATTAATACTGTCCATAAAAACGCTCATAACAGTAAAGCCCATTCCGCTCCTTTCGCCTAAAGTGTCCTCGGTGTATAAAGGCTCCATAGCCTGTTTGATATTTTTTATGCCCTTGCCCGTGTCGGAAACTTTTACATTTAACACTCCGTCTGTCAGGCTGCATTCTACTAAAACCTCGCACTCGGGGTTCTGATTATAGCCGTGTATAATTGCATTTGTAACCGCTTCTGATACTGCGGTCTTGATGTCTAACAGGGTTTCCATAGTGGGGTCAAGACCTAAAATAAAAGAAGAGACTGCAATTCTTGCAAAGCTTTCGTTTTCTGAAAGCGCAGAAAATTTTAATGTCATTTTATTTTCCATCAAAAAACCCTCCCTTTAAAGTATTTTAAGTGCAGAATTAACATCTTCTGCACGAATGGCAATCTTGTAAATTCCTGACAGGGCTAAAATTTTATCTGTTTTATCGTCTGCACCTGAAATAATAACCCTGCCGCCTATGGGGGAGATAAACTTATATCTTCCCATAATAAGACCGATGCCTGAGCTATCCATAAATTCTAATTTTGATAAGTCAAAGATGATGTGCGTTGCCTTGGTGTCGGCAAAATAGAGGTCAATCGTCTCTCGGATGTTTTTTGCGCTGTGATGGTCGAGCGCACTCTTGATTGTGACTATCATAGCTTTTTTGCTGTTGTTATATAAAATCTCCATAAAACCGTCCTTTCTCTTTTGTTTTTAAAAAATGCTTAGAATAAATTAGATGTAAAACAAAAAAATCCTGCCAAGAAAAATAACTTTTTTTGCAGGATTTTGACTTTTGGTCGACAAAAAAAGAGAGAAGAAATTTCTTCTCTCTTAAAATAAATTTTAAATTAAAGCTCAACGTCTTCAAGCACAACATTTCTTGGTTCGACCGAGGTTGAGAAAACTATCTGCGTCTGAGTAACACCAAACTGCTGAAGCTTTCCTACAAAAGCCTCAAGCTCCTGTGTGCTCGGGAACGAAACCTTAATAAGCATCGAAAACTGACCTGTTACGCAGTTACATTCAAGCACATTAGGGCACGATTTTATAAACGGATAAAAGGTCTGCCTGTCGGTCGGTGGGACTTCAAGGTTAATAAAAGCGGTTATATGATAGCCGAGCTTTAAGTGATTTATATTTGCGCTGTAGCCTGTGATATAACCTTCCTGCTCGAGCTTTTCTATTCTTGCAGACACTGCAGGAGACGACAAAAACACCTCGCTTGCAATCTGCTTTAAAGGAGTTCTTGCATTTTCAGTAAGAATTTTAAGGATTTTTTTATCAATTTTATCCATTTGAACCCTCTTTTCACTTTCTTTTATTAAGTTTATTATATCATACCACCAAAAAATGTCAATAAAAAAGTTTATTAAAAAAAGTTTGCGTTTGGCGAAAAAAAGTAGTATAATTATAAACAAGTATCTTAAAAGGAGGGTGCGTTATATGATGACTAACGGTGCGCACATAGTATTAAATGTACTTGCTGAGCAGAACACGGACACAGTTTTCTGCTATCCGGGCGGTGCGGTCATAGAGCTTTTTGACGCACTCTATGATCACAAAGACACTATAAAGCAGATTGTTACTTCGCACGAACAGGGGGCAGCTCACGCGGCGGATGGATATGCCCGTTCCACCGGTAAGGTTGGCGTATGTCTGGCGACCAGTGGTCCCGGTGCGACGAATCTGGTGACCGGTATTGCGACTGCGTATATGGACAGCATTCCCATGGTGGCGTTCACCGGAAATGTGGCGACTTCCGGCCTCGGAAAGGACAGCTTCCAGGAGGTATATATTGCAGGTATCACCATGCCCATCACGAAGCACAATTTTGTGGTTGATCGGGTGGAGGATCTGGCAGACGTGATGCGTCAGGCGTTTGAGATTGCACAGTCCGGCAGAAAAGGGCCGGTTCTCGTGGATATTCCGAAGGATGTGTCTGCGGCGGTATGCGAGTTTATTCCCGCAGAGAAGGTTTGTGATACATACGAAACCGTGATTGATGAGGCCGCAATTCTGCGTGTGGCAGAGCTGATCAATGCGGCGGAGCGTCCGGTGGTGTACTACGGCGGCGGTGTGGTTGCATCTGAGGCAGGAGAGGAGCTTCGGGAGCTTTTGCACAAGGCAGAGATTCCCGCGACCTATACCATCATGGCGGCAGGTGCGCTGGGCTACGGTGAGCCGCTGAATCTTGGTATGGTAGGTATGCACGGACTGAAGACCACCAACCTGGCGGTGGATCAGGCGGATCTGGTGTTGGCGATCGGAACACGTTTCAGCGACCGCGTGGCATTGAATCCCGGTAAATTTGCGAAGAAGGCGAAGATCGTACATATCGACATTGATCAGAGCGAGGTAAATAAAAATGTCCGCGTGGACGAGAGTCTGATCGGACAGGTGAAGGATATTTTGACTGCACTGTTGCCGAAGGTGAAGGAGAATCGTCATCCTGCGTGGATGGAGCAGATCGCAGCGTGGAAGGCGGAGGATTATATTCCGGAGGACAGT
>CALAUK010000112.1 GCA_937892135.1 uncultured Clostridia bacterium
ATAATAACCTTTCCGTCCTCTTCTTTCTTGTCAGTTTCTTTTTCTTCAAACTCTACCTTGTAGCCCGCCTCTTTCATTTCATCTTCGGCGGCGTCCTTTTTGTAGTTTATAACATTCGGGATTTCGTTCGTCTCTTCTTCGTCTGACTTATCGGGCGTAGGCGTTGCACTGACAACGGGAAGCGGGTCTTTTTTAGGCTCACCTGAACCCATAGAGCTTATAAATATAAGACCAAGCACAATAACTATACCTACAACAAGGCAGATTGCACCCGCCGCAATCATAGTTATAATCTTTGTCTGCTTTTCTATCTTTTCGTCTGTTTCTTCTTCTTTTTCCTCTTCCTTGATTTCAGGAGGAGTAATCTTTCCCGCATAGTAAAGCTCGTTTCCCTTAATGACATTTTTAAGGTCAAAAAGCATCTTGTCTGCAGAAGAATAACGTTTCTCAGGCTCTTTTTCCACTGCCGTCAAAACAACCTTAATTAAATCCTCGGGAACATCGTCTGTGTGCTCCTTAATATCGGGGAACGGCGAATTTAAGTGCATAAGAGCAATGGAAATCGGATTTTCGTTATCAAACGGCACCTTTCCCGTAAGCATCTCATACATAACAATACCCAACGAATAAATATCCGTTCTCTTGTCAACATGACCGCCAAAGCCCTGCTCAGGCGAGAAATAGTGCGCCGAGCCTAAAATGCTCTTATCCGCTTTAATTCTTGTCGACTGAGTAACAGCTCTTGCGATGCCGAAGTCTGTAACCTTAGCAACGCCCGATTTTGTTAAAACTATATTGTGAGGTTTAATGTCACGGTGAATAATGCCTGCCATATGAGCGCACGAAAGCGCCGAGCAAATCTGCCCCGCAACGCTTGTTGCCTCGCGCCAGGTAAGCTTTCCGTGAGTTTTTATGTATTCTTTTAAGGTAATACCCTCAACATACTCCATCACGATATATTTTCTTCCGAGTGCCTCGCCGACATCGTAAACCGAAACGATATTAGTGTGCGCCATTCCTGCCGCCGACTTAGCCTCAGTGTCAAATCTTTCAACGAATTCTCTGTCTTCTAAAAATTCCTCCTTCAGGAATTTTATTGCAACAAAGCGGTTTAACAGGTGACATCTCGCCTTATAAACCTCTGCCATACCGCCCTGACCTATGCTTTTTAATATTTCATATCTGCCATTTATAAGCTCGCCTATACGAATCTTTTCAGCCATTTTTACGCCCCCCTGTATAAGACTATTGTAATATTGTCTTTTCCGCCGTTTGCCTTTGCCTCCGAGATAAGCTCATTTATGCTTTCCTCGTCATCGTTTTTGTTTATAATCTCTAAAATTTTCTCGTCAGAAACCTCGCCCGAAAGTCCGTCTGAGCATAAAAGAATTTTACCATTAACTTTTCCTTTATACACATCAGGAGAAATCTGACCGCCAAGCCCCAAAGCCTCTAAGATTATGCTCTTTCCGGGGTAGTCTTTTGCTTCTTCTTTGGTGATTTCCCCCTTGTCAACAAGCGACTGAACATAGCTCTGGTCTTTGGTAATCTGTGTTATTTTTTCATTTTCTATCATATAGGCACGGCTGTCGCCAAGGTTTATTATAATATATTCCCCATCTTTAACATACGCTAAAACAACAGTTGTTCCCATGCCTCTGTTTTCTATTTCTTTAACTGAATGATGCCATATAACTGAGTTTGCCTCGTTTAAACAAGAGCGCAAAAGCATTTCCGTTTTCTTTTCCGAAAGGTTTTTATTGTATTCTTCTTTTATCCTCTTTTCAATAACCGAGCACGCAAGAGAGCTAGCCCTCTTTCCGCCATTGTGCCCTCCCATTCCGTCAGCCACCATTAAAAAGTCTGCTCCCTCGTGGGAAAAGAAAAGAAAGCTGTCCTCGTTTTCTTCTCTTATGTTTCCTATATCGGTTGCGCCAAGCATCTTCATTTTATCACTTCCTTTTTGTGCGGATAAATTCCGCCTATATCATATTTTTTATAGCTTCGAATAAATTATCTGCAAAATACTTAAACCCATCATTATTTGGATGAAGCCTTAAATCAGCATACATTTTTTCATCATGCGGCACAAAATCAAAGCCTCTTATGCAGTAAACATTACAAAGGCTCTGTGAAACCTCATAAATGTAATCCGAGACAAACGAAAACTCTCCGCATTTTACCTGACGGTCTAAGTCTTTTCTCCATATCGGAGTAAGCGCAAATATTTTTACCGAAGGGTATTTACGGCTTAATGCCTCATAAAACTCTCTGCAATTTTTCTTAAATACACAAGCCTCTGCATTCGACCAGTCATTTGTGCCATAAGCAACAATTATCAAATCAGGAACAAAATCCTCTTCAGTCTCAACGAGAGCAGGAACAAACACTTCTCCTCCCACAGCCTTGTTGTATATGTCAGCATTTAAAAGCTCAGCCAGCTTAACAGTATAATGCTTTGACGGATTTTCTGCATCATAGCCCTGCGTTATAGAGTCGCCGAAAACAAGTATTTTCTTATCTCTTTTAACTGCCTTGGTAAAAGAGCCGTCATCAATAGAAAGCTCTTCTATCTGAGTTGGCACAGACCACGGCAAAAATATCGTAACAGTCTTTTCTCCCAGGCCAAGATAAAAGCTTTTTTCAAAACTGCCTAAAGGATACTCTTTTTTTACATAATCGCCCGACATATCCTCTCCGTGATAGTTGTTGATATTTCCAATCATTTCTCCGTCTTTTAAAACATCAACGCAAAAATAACTTCTTGTGGCAGCAAACGGAATATTAACTTTTAAAAATAACGACTTGCTGTCTGTCTTAAATTCGAGCCTTATCCCTGCCGGCGCAAAGGTTTTTAAATAACGCGATTCTTTTCCGGAATTTTTATAAAGGCTCTGCTGTTTTTCTGTAAATCTGTGAAAATTAACTTTTCCGTCTTCTTCTGTAACTCTTACCGCTCCATGCGACAGCTCAGCCATTTTTTCTGCTGTAAGCTTCATAAAGTTTCTCCTCTTTTCCATCTTACAAACAAAGCTTATAAATATCTTTTATACTGTTTATCTGCACAAAGGTAATTCCACCCTCTTCTGCTCCGCCGCCGTAATCCTCCATCTTTGTTGCAAAACTTTCCATAATCATACTTCTTATAAGCATAAAGATAACAATCGATGCCAGAAACCAGAAAAATAACGATATATATTTCTTCTGCCTTGCATATCTAAAAAGCACGACCGCCAACAAGAATATTAACATTAGCTCAACAACTGCGCCTCTTGTGTAGTAAACACAAACAAGCAAAAGTATCGTAAGCAGAACCTGATAAATCTTCAACTTTTTTCCATTCTTGAGTCTCATAAACATATAAAAAGCATACATAATCGCCATCGTAAGGAAAATATCCTTAATAGGAAAACAGCACGTCATAATAGTAACAGGCAAGTATGCAAAAAGCCTTGCTGCTCTTAGTGCACTTCTTTCTTCCCCTGAAACTTCATATGTAAGATTATAGACAATGCGGATAGTAATAGCCGAAAATATAATATTTAAAAATCTTGAAGCGTATATGGTTTTAAATATGTATGCCGAAATTCCCGCTAGCCAAGGCCAGAATGGAGCTATATAAGTCTCCTCAATAGCCTTAAGATAATAAGAATCAACTAACATGTCGGCATTATTCATATAAACCTCTGCCACAAGCTCATATTTTATATCGTCCGCAATAAAGTATGGTTCAGAAATATGGTTGCCCAGTGTAAGTATAAATATAAGAACAGCAAGTCTTATAATAAAGCCCATCCAAACCGTATGCCTTAACTTCATCTGGTAAATAGAAATTTCATTTCCTTTTATATCCATTATTTAACCCCTGATATATCAAAATAGTATTTCCTTAATTTTTCTGCTTCTGTGTCTATATCATATCCCGAGGATATAACATTGTCAAGCTCCGAAGCCTTGTGCCCTGCCTTAGAAAGCTCTAAAGCTTCTCGTGCCCATAACTCGTCACTATCTTCAAGCGACAAAAACTTAACACATTCTCCAAGCTTTACCTCATCTGTAACAGTGTCTGCCGAAACAGCGTAAAGACCGTTGCACTGAGTTTCAATTAATGTAAACGGAAGCCCTTCGTGAGTGCTTGGAAAAACAAACACATCAAAAGCATTTAAAAGGCTTGAAACATCATCTCTTATGCCCAATAGTGTAACCTTTTCTTCGATGCCGTGCTCTTTTATTCTTTCTTTTATTGCATCTTCAAGATGACCTCTTCCCACCATAAAAAGATGCGCATTCGGATTCTTTTTTAAAATCTCTTTAAAAATATCAACAAGTCTTAGCTGATTTTTCTGCTCGCAAAGTCTGCCAACATGTCCAACTGCAAAACATCCGCCTTCTATTCCAAGGTCTTTTCTTGCATTCTCTCTTTTTTCTTCTGAAAAGGCGAATTTTTTCGTATCTATCGCATTATGCTGAACCCATATCTTGCCCTGTTCATACTCTTTTTCGCCCCAAACCCACTTTGCCGCATCAATTCCACAAGCTAAAAGATTTGTTGCAAGAGCCTTTGTCAGCAAAGTAAATACTTTTCTTAAAATCTTCTGCTTTGTATTTTCAGGCTCGTATGCAATATGCGCATGGCACGCTCTCGCTTTTATTTTCGCATTTTTCGCGCACAAAAGAGCCACTGCACTTTTATATCCCAAGTGCACATGAACTGCATCGTATTTATTCTCGGTCATAATCTTTTTAAGCGCCTTATAGTTTTCTTTGATGCCTAAAGTCTGCCTCGGTACTCTGTATATGTTTGAGCCCATAGCAAGAATATCCTTTTCAAGAACACCAACCTTGCCGTTTTCAACTATAGCAAAATCAAAGTGTATATCTTTGATACGGCTGCAGTAATTTAATAAGTATCTGTCTATTCCGCCGCCATCAAGGTCTACGCATACCTCTAAAACTCTCATATTTCCTCCTTAATACGCCTCTATGTACTCTATCATTTTCTCCGCTAAATCCTTAGGAGAAAACGGGTCAAAAAACTGCGCGTTTTCATATTCTTCAAGAATTTCTCTTGAAAAAGAGCAATCTGATGCAATAATCGGACAGCCATAAGTTCTCGCCTCCAACAGCGGAAGCCCGAAGCTTTCTATGTATGAAGCGAACAAAAGCGCCGATTTTTGATAATAATTATTCACTTCATCTTTTGGTATATATCCTAAAAACTTAATATTCTCACTTTGCTCTTTTTCTGGTTTTTCCAAAGTAAGATACAAATTAAAATTTGTATATCCTTTTTCCTTCAGTATCTCTACCGCACGATAAATTGCACTGTGATTTTTATGAATTCCTTTGCCGCTCGGATAGAAAAAATTAATTTCGGGTGCTTTTTTATAAGAGATGCCCTCGCTAAACTCTGCATCAGGCGCAATGACCTTAATCTTTTCTTCCTCTTTTCCCAAAGTATTTATAATGCTGTCTTTCATCCATTTTGTCTGAACAATTACGCAGTCCGCTTTTTTTATAGACTTAAATATCATTTTTGAAATGATATTCTGGTATATCCAGAATTTTTTATTTTCTTTTAAAGAAAACCTTTTTTCTGAAAAGATAAGTGCCTGATGGACATATAATTCCTGAAAATATCCCTTTGCCTTAACTGTTGTATTTTGAAGAGATATCACCTTATCAGGATTGTGCTTTTTGATAAGCTTTTTTGCATAGAAATTATCAAACCAGAGCCTGTGAAGCCAGCTTTTTTTAGTCCATGGCAGCCTGATAATACGGACATTCTCCTTTTCGCAAAGTTCAGGCTTTCCAATAACAAAAATCCATTCGTTTTCTTTGTCTTCTACTGCTCTTTTATAATACTGTTTAAGAATAGTAAGCGCGCCGCCAAATTCAGCGGGAACATCGAACACCATTATTTTCACAAAAAGGCCCTCCCTCTTATCGGTTTATGTTTTTCATTATCGTTTTATATAAATCCTCAACCGTGTAATTCTCTTCAAGAAATGCTCTTGCATTATCTCCCATCTTCTTTAAGTCAGCACCTAATGCCTCATCTAAAAGAGAGGTAAATTCGCGTGAATCTTTGCTTTCGCACCACCAACCAAAACCGCCTTTTTTTATAACCTCTCCGATGTCCGTATTAACATCCGTACAAGCTATAACAGGCATAGCGTTTTGCATATAAGACAAGAGCCTTGACGGGAAATTGGGAATTGTAAATCTTTTATCTAAGAATATAAGACCAACATCGCACGATTTAACGAAGTTTTCATATTCTTCTTTCGGGAGCCCGTTAATAAGCAAAACATTTTTCGTATTCGAAGCTAAAACATATTCCTCTATTTTCTTATACTCTGTTCCCTTGCCGCACACAACAAAAAATCTGTCGTCTTTTTCCTCGTTCGCTTTAAGACACTCAATAAGAAACGGTATTCCCTGAGGTCTTCCAAGGTTTCCGCCGTATATGAAAACTGTTTTATCAAGAGGAACATTATACTTTTGTCTTAACTCTCTTTTTGTTTCTTCCGATACGTCTTCTCTTGGTAACACCTTGACGCTGTTAGGCGCAATATGAACAATATCTTTATTTACATATGGGTTATTATCCAGTACATATCTTACATTTGCCTCGGACATACATCCAATGTAATCCGACTGCTTATAAAGCTTTTTTTCCTTTAACCTGAAAAATGTATATATCGGGTTATTTTTTGAAAACATCCCTATATCAACTGCATTCTGGGGAAATATATCTTTTAAAAGAAGATATGTCTTTGCTCCGTCTCTCTTTTTTATAAAGTTAATAACATTTCCAAAAGTGATCGGAGGCGTTGAATACATAACTAAATCAAACTTTATATCTTTATAATACTTTTTAATAGCTGCCAAAAACTGTGTTTCAAGCATTACAGTCGATATGCCTTTTTCTATAACATTTGTCTTCTGAAGGTTACCAACCTTTACTCTTAATACACTATATCCGTTAAATTGTTTAAGGCTTGTCTCTTCATTAAATCGTCTCTCAGCAGGGGCGCTCACAAAAACAGAGTGTCCGTTTCGAACAAACTCTGAAAGCAAATCAGGATAGATGCCTCTCTGCTCAAGATTGTAAATTCTAGACATTGTCAAAAACAGTATATTCAAGCCGTCTGCCTCCTCTTTATTTTAGCTTTACTTTATCATTATTTCATTATATTTCATCATGTAAATTTCATCGCGGTAATTGCCAATACATTCTTTGTTTTCTATTCCCTTTAAATTATTTGCAATAAGCTTCATATGATTTACACCGCATTCGTATGCATGCGGATATCCTCCACCAAACCGCGGATTTACCTCCGAAATGTAATACTCGCCATTCACATCAAAAATATCAATGTCTATTTGCCCTTCAAATCCAAATTCCAAACAGAACTTTTCTATAAGTTTAAAAAGCTTTTCATCTTTAAAAGAAACTGCCTTGTCTGTCTCTCCCGCACGCATAGCTAGCTTTTTTTTAGTAAACACAGAAACCATTTTTTTGCTGATCATATCAATATAACAATCGGCACCAATCTCCTGGCCGTCCAAAAATTCCTGAATCATAAGATTATCATTTTTAGAAAACAGAAGTTCAAGGGTTTCTCTGTCATAAACCTTTGATATGGCGATACTTGCACTTCCACACACAGGCTTCACAAATACGGGATATTTTACAATACCTGCGGAAACAGCGTTGTAAAATTCATCTTTATCAATGTATGATTTAGCACAGTTATATCCCCTGTTCGTAAGCCATTTGTACATTTCATACTTGTTGAGTGTTCTTTCGCAGGCTTCATAAGAAGATCCAATAACAGTCACTCCAAGTTTTTCAAAATCTTCTTTGTGCTTTGCAAGCAGCGAAAGTTCAGGATCTATAAGAGAAAGAACCCCCGAAACATTTTCTTTTTTGCATATATCAAGTATCACATCTATATACCCGTTTTCCGTCATCCTGGGAACCTTATAAAACTTGTCCCCTTCATAAACTGCAGGTGCTATATCGCTACAATCTGTAGCAATAACCGTACCTTTGCCAGCAAGCTCTCTTTTAAAGTATTGTACTATTTTATGTCTAAGTGCAAAAGCGAGCCCCAAAAGACACATCAATCAAAATTAAAACAAAACT
>CALAUK010000113.1 GCA_937892135.1 uncultured Clostridia bacterium
TAATAGATTGCGGACATAACGGAAAAGCTGTAATTCGTGCGCTTGAGGAGATTAATATAAATCCCGAAGAGATTGATGCCATTTTGATAACGCACGAGCATACTGACCATATACAAGGCGCAGGAGTTTTTTCAAGAAAATATGATGTTCCCATATACGCAACCAAAAAAACATGGGAAGCAATCTTCTCTTCGCGCTTTAATATTGGAAAAATAGATAAAGATAACATAAGGTTTATAGAAGCTTTTACCTTAAACTCTATGCCTTTAATACCCCACACGACTCAGCGGACCCCGTAGGCTATAATATCTATGCAGACGGCAAAAAGCTTTCAGTGGCAACCGATATGGGCAAGGTTGATAAAGACGTTGTAGAGTGTCTTTTAGGAAGCGAGAGCATACTTTTAGAATCTAATCACGATATAGATATGTTAAAAAACGGTATATATCCGTACTATTTAAAGCAAAGAATTCTTGGAATAAAGGGGCATCTTTCAAACGAAAGCTCGGCAAAAATCACTGCATGCCTTGCTAAAAACGGCACAAGAAAAATCGTTTTAGGCCATCTTTCCGCCGAAAACAATTCCGCTGAAAAAGCCTATGCGGCATCAAAAAATGCCATTGAAGAAGCGGGCAAAGAAATAGGTACAGATGTTGAGCTAAAAATCGCAAACCGCTTTGAGATAACAAATCTTTTGTAAGGAGTTTTTATTTTGAACATTAATATTATTGCCGTTGGTAAATTAAAAGAAAAATACTGGGTTGAAGCACTTTGTGAATATTTAAAAAGAATAAGCCGTTTTGCAAAGATTACCATAACCGAAATTCCCGATAAAAAAATCCCCGATAATGCCTCTGACAAGGAAGAACTGGCTGTAATTGAGGCTGAGGGCGAGGCAATTTTTTCAAAAATTAAAGACTCGCACTTTGTTTTTGCACTTTGCGTTGAGGGAAAACAATTAGACTCAATAGAATTTTCAAAGAAGATATCTGATATAGCGCTTAGCGGAAAAAGCGATATTGATTTTATAATCGGCGGCTCTTTGGGATTATCAGAAAGAATCAAAAAACGCGCTGATTTTAAGCTGAGCTTTTCAAAAATGACTTTCCCCCATCAGCTTATGAGAGTTGTTTTGCTAGAGCAGATTTACCGCTCATTTAAAATATTAAATAACGAAACATATCACAAATAAAAAAAGACCGTTAAGGTCTTTTTTTATTTTGGGCTTTCAATTTCTATTGTTACAGGCCCGTCATTAACAAGGGCGATTTTCATATCTGCACCAAACTCCCCTGTCACAACCGAAACGCCATAACTTTTGCATTTTTCGATAAAATACTCATAAAGAGGAATTGCTTTATCAGGACCTGCTGCTTCAGTAAAGTTAGGCCTTTTTCCTTTTCTGCAGTTTCCGTAAAGAGTGAAGTTTGAAACTATCATAAGCTCGCCGCCCGCATCTTTTAAAGATACGTTCATCTTTCCCTCTTCATCTTCAAAAATTCTTAAACCACAACACTTTTCAGCAAGAAAATCAGCATCCTTTGTTGTATCATCGTGAGTTATGCCAACTAAAACAACAAAGCCCTTGCCTATGCTTCGTGTAATTTCGGAGTTAATATCTATCGTTGCCTCCAAAACCCTTTGTATTATAACTTTCATAGAATCCTCCTTATTCTTTATAAAAAACGCAGTAAAATTACTGCGTTTTTTATCTATCGTTCTTCTCTGAAATACGGCAAGCCAAGAGCTGCAGGAGGTTGATTTTCCTTTTTGTCTCTAATGCTTGTAATAATCAAAACCAAAATGGTTACAGCATAAGGAAGCATTTCAAAAAGCTTCTTTGTGCTTACCGTGATATTCGGAACATACATTGGAATAACATATAAAAATCCAAAAAGTATGGAACCTAAAATACTAAGTGACGGACGCCATACTGAGAAAATAACAAGCGCAATAGCAAGCCATCCTCTGTCGCCAAAGCCATTGTTTGACCATACGCCGTTTGCATAGTCCATAACGTAATAAAGTCCGCCAAGTCCTGCAATTGAACTACCGATACAGGTTGAAAGATATTTATACTTTGTAACGTTAATGCCTGCCGCATCTGCAGTTCCGGGGCTTTCACCAACCGCTCTCAAATGAAGACCGGTTCTTGTTTTGTTTAAAACGTGAGATGAAATAAGCGCAACAATAATCGCTACATACACCAAAAAGCCATACGATAAGAACACATCGCCAAACCAACCAAGTTTATCTGCAAACGGAAGCTCTGTCTTAAAAGCCGTACTTGTTGCAGCCAACGAAATTGAAGGAACATCTGTGTTAACAAGCTTAATCAAAGAACCGCCAAAGAAGTTTCCTATGCCGATACCAAAGGTTGTTAAGGCAAGACCTGTAACATTTTGATTAGCGCGTAATGTAACTGTTAAGAAGCAGTAAATAAGTCCCATTAAAGCAGAGCCTATAAGAGAGCAGATAAGAGGTATAAATATTGTCAAAAACGGATTTAACATCTCTGCCGATGCCACGCTGTGCTCATAAAGAAACGAGCCTGCAACACCGCTTATAGCGCCAACATACATAATTCCCGGAATACCTAAGTTAAGGTGTCCTGATTTTTCTGTCAGAATTTCACCTGTTGAGCCGAAAAGCAGAGGAGTTCCCTGCATAACTGCACGCTGAATAATTGTTGCTATCATACATTCTCCTCCTTTTCCTTTTTGTTTAACTTAATTTTGTAATTTATAAAAAATTCTGAACCAATTATAAAGAAAATTATAATTCCCGTTATTATATCGGAGAAAGACGAATTAAGTCTGTAAACCTCCGAAATCTTTGATGCGCCTTTCTGAAGAAAAACTATAAGTAAAGATGTTAAAATCATAAACACGGGATTAAACTTTGCAAGCCATGAAACCATAATAGCCGTAAAACCACGGCCTCCCGCTGTTTCACCTTTTATGGTATGGTCAGTTCCCGCAACAAGCAAAAATCCTGCAATACCGCAAATAGCGCCTGAAATGGCCATAGTTCTTAAAACAACTTTTTTGACATTAATTCCTATATACTTAGCGGTATTTTCACTTTCACCAACAACAGAGATTTCATATCCCTGTTTACTGTACTTAAGATAAACATACATAATAATTGTAATAACAGCTACAACAAGTATATTTATAAAATACTGCTGACCAAAAAGTGTCGGCAAATGACCAAACTCCATTACTCTCGGCGTTCCTGAACCCTTAGGCACCGACCACTCCAGTGTAAAATACGCCACAATCTGAATCGCTATATAGTTCATCATAAGCGTAAACAGTGTTTCGTTGGAGTTAAATTTTGTTTTAAAGAATGCGGGAACAAGTCCCCAGACAGCACCCGCCACAACACTTGTTATAAACATAACTAAAATAAGTAAAGGTGTGGAAAGCTTACCACCTAAATATATCATACAAAACGCAGTTGCAAGGCCACCTATAAGAATCTGCCCCCCTGCGCCTATGTTCCAGAATTTCATCTTAAACGCCGGAGTTACCGCTAACGACACACACAATAAAATTGCAGTATTTTGCAAAAGATTCCACCTTAGTCTCGGAGTTCCGATTGCACCCTCAACCATAGAAACATACATTTTAACAGGGTTAATCTTTGTTAGCGCAACCGTTATAATTCCACACACAACAAGCGCCAGAAGCACAGAAACAATTCTTATTATCCATGCCTTCCACCATACTATATCGTCTCTTTTTGCAATATGGAAAGGAGAATTTGAAAGGGCTGTCCACAAATTATTCGCTTTTTTCATTTTCATTCTCCTCCTTTTCTTCCTGGTCGGAAGACTTTGTCATCAAAAGACCAATTTCTTCTTTTGTTGTGCTTCTTCCGTCAACAACGCCTGCGATTTTTCCTGCGCCTATTACTAAAATCCTGTCGCAAAGCTCGATTAAAACGTCTAAATCTTCACCGACAAAAATAACCGCAACGCCTTTTTTCTTCTGTTCATTTAAAAGGTTGTAAATTGTATAAGAAGAGTTAATGTCAAGTCCTCTTACGGGGTATGCCGCCATTAACACTGTCGGCGAAGAAGAAATTTCTCTTCCTACAAGGATTTTTTGAACATTACCTCCCGAAAGTCTTCTTACGGGTGTGTTGGCAGACGGCGTAACAACCTCTAAACGCTCAATAATTTCTTCTGCCAGAGACTTCGGATTTTTCCTCTGAAGAAATACAGATTTACCCTTTTTATAGCTTCTGAGCATCATATTATCAACTATATCCATATTTCCGACAAGACCCATACCAAGTCTGTCTTCCGGAACAAACGCAAGACGAACGCCCATCTGGCGAATCTGAAGAGGTGTTTTATCGCGAAGATTTTCCTCTTCGTCCGTCTTAGGATTATGATAAATAATACTTCCCTCGTCAAGATGCTGAAGGCCCGCAATAGCTTCTAAAAGCTCACGCTGACCGCTTCCTGCAATACCTGCTATTCCAAGTATTTCGCCTGAGCGCGCAGCAAACGAAACATTATCTAAAAGCTTAATTCCCTCTCTGTTTTTGCAGCTTATATTAGAAACAACAAGTCTGTCAGAAACATTTTCAGGCTCACTTCTCTCAATGTTTAACGAAATCTTTTTACCAACCATCATTTCAGTAAGCTCTGCTTCATTTGTCTCTGCCGTTTTAACAGTTCCTATATATTCACCCTTACGAAGAACGGCTACATTGTCAGATAACGACAACACCTCGTGCAGCTTATGAGTAATTATAATAATTGCCTTGCCGTTTTCTTTCATATTTCTTAAAACACGGAAGAGCTTAACAGTTTCCTGAGGAGTAAGCACAGCGGTAGGCTCGTCTAGAATTAAAATATCTGCACCACGGAACAATACCTTGATTATTTCAACTGTCTGCTTTTCTGAAACCGACATTTCATATATCTTTTTATAAGGGTCAAGCTCAAAGCCGTACTGTGCGGTTATCTCATTAATTTTTTCAATATATTTAGGCATATCAAAGCCTTTTTCATCTTCAAGACCTAAAACAATGTTTTCCGCAGCAGAAAAAACATCAACAAGCTTAAAATGCTGATGAATCATACCTATTTTATAGTTAAAGGCATCTTTGGGAGATGCAATAACAACCTCGTTGCCATCGATAAACATCTGCCCCGAATCGGGATAATAAATTCCCGAAACCATATTCATAAGTGTTGTCTTTCCGCTTCCGTTTTCGCCAAGAATAGAAAGAATTTCTCCTTTTTTAACCTTAAGAGAAACGTTTTTATTTGCAACAACACTACCAAAGGTTTTGGTTATATTTTTTAGTTCAAGAGCAATATTTTGTTCCATATGATTCTCCATCTCTTAAAATTTTTGCCATTTAATAAACACACACCCTCTTGCTTATTAAAGGGCAAATAAATAAATAAATAAATTTAATATAGGGCGAAGTTTCCCCCGCCCTATATCTAAAAAACAAAATTAGAACATGCTGTTCAATAGTGTAATACCATCAAGATTGATGTCGAAGTAAGGAGCTGAACGGAACTCAGACTCGTGGAAGTAACCATCTGCTACAACTTCTGTATCAGGTGTATATGCTTCATCTGTATCAACGTCAGCCATGTAAGAGTCAAGTTTCTTACCTTCAACTGTGAATGTTTCTGTGTCGAATACTTTGATTTCGCCTGCGATTAGCTTAGCCTTAGCTTCTTCAATAGCTTCTTTTGTGCCTTCTGCAGCAACTGCTTCGTTAATGTCTGTTAGCTTAACAGAACCAGCCTCGAAGCCTTCACACCAGTCAGCAGCGATTTCTTCACCATTTAGGTTAGCATTGATTATATACTTAAAGTAAGGAGCCCAATCGATTCTTGAAGAAACGATAAATGTGTTGGGGCAAGCGCTCTGTGTGCTACCATTGTAAGAAACATTGTAAACACCTGCATTTTCACAAGCTGTGGGCGCACCCATAGAGTCAGCATGCTGGCTGATAAGCACACAGTTGTTTGAAAGAAGCTTTGTTGCAGCTTCCTTTTCAAGAGCTTCATCGTACCAGCTTCCTGTAAACTGAACTTCCATTGTTACAGAGGGGCAAACTGATTTTGCACCTAAATAGAAAGATGTGTAACCGGAAATAACTTCAGCGTATGTGAAAGCACCAACATAACCCATCTTAGCCTGGTCAGCTGTAATCTCGCCTGCTTCAATCATTTCGTTTAGCTTCATACCTGCTGCAACACCTGCAAGGTATCTGCCTTCGTAGATAGATGCAAACGCATTGTGGAAGTTAGGAAGATTCTTTGTGTGAGCTGTTGTACCTGTTGCATGACAGAACTGGACTTCAGGGTATTCTTCTGCAGCCTGGAATAAATAAGGCTCGTGTCCGAAGCTGTTTGCAAATACTATGTCACAGCCCTCTTCAGCAAGCTCTGCCGCTTTTTCATAACACTCGATACCTTCAGGAATGTTTGTTTTGAAGATAACCTGCTCAGGAGAAAGACCCAACTCAGCTGTTGCAGCTTCTGCAGCATCTAAGAAGTTTTTGTCATAAGTTGAGTTTTCATCATGTAGGAAGATAAAACCAATTTTGAAATCAGCATCAATTTGTGTCTCCGCTACATTTCCGGCCTGTTCATCGATTTTACCATCGTTGCCGCATGATGCAAGCATGCCAACTGATGCTACAACCAAAACAGCAACCATCAACAATGAAATGATTTTTTTCATTTTTAACACCCTCCTGCCTTTTTGGCAAAAATATTTATGCAATAAAATTTGCAAACAATGTTATTTACGGAACGAAAGAGAATTTTCTGTCATACTCTCAACAATTGCCAGAGAATCAACTCTTATTCCGTTTTTGCGAAGCTCATCTCCGCCGCCCTGAAAACCTTTTTCAATGCCGATGGCGCAGCCGCAAAGAAATGCCCCCGCCTGATTTACTATATCAATAAGACCTGTAAGCGCATTTCCTTTTGCAAGAAAATCATCAATAACCAGAATTCTGTCCTCTTTTGAAAGAAAATCCTTGCTTACAACTGCATCATATACGTTCTTTCTTGTAAAAGATGTAACCTTTGAAGAATAAACATCAGATGAAATATTTCCTGATTTATCTTTTTTTGCAAAAACAACAGGAACTCCCATAAACTGAGATGCTGCAAAGGCAATCGGAATTCCCGAGGTTTCAATAGTTAAAATTTTATTAACCTTCTCGTTTTCATAAAGCCTTGCGATTTCCTTTCCCATCTCCAGAAGAAAAGGAACATCAATTCTATGATTTAAAAAGCAATCTACTTTTAATATATCACCGGGCAAAACCTTGCCTTCATTTAAAATCTTATCTTCAAGCGCTATTATGACCATTCACTCCCCATAAAAAAAATAGCTTAGCTAATAAAAAAAGTATAGCATAACAAGATATAAAAGTCAACAAAATTATTCCTTTTCTGACAATAAAATTTCTTGGCTAAACTTTGAATAAAATGTATGATGTGAAATTGAAATTCAATTTCAATTTCAAGGAGTGAATCATTATGAATACTCAAAAAACCTACAATACAAAGCAAAAATCTGTTATTCTTGACTTTCTTAAAGCTAACAAGGGAAAACACTTTACAGTTGATGAAATAGCCTCAAAAATATCTGAAAACGGCGTTTCGATAGGAAAAACAACGGTTTACAGACATTTAGAAAAGCTTTTCGATGATTTAAGCGTAAGAAAATATGAAATTTCAAAAAATGATGCAGCCTGCTATGAATATACAGGAAATGACCATCAAAATACGTGTCAGTCTCATTCTCACCTTAAATGCACAGTCTGCAACAAGCTTTTTCATATTGACTGCGGTATATTAAATTCAATTAATGAGCATATTTTGTCTGATCACGATTTTAAGGTAGACAGCGCAAAAACGGTGTTCTACGGTGTTTGCAAGAGCTGCAATCAGGAAAGGGCGTGAAAATATGAAAAAAATTATTTCTCTTTTATGCTTGTTCACTATTTGCTTCTCTTTTTCTTCCTGCGATGCAGATAACAAAGAAAAAACAAAACTTACGGTTGTAACAACGCTTTTTCCACAGTATGATTTTGCTAAAACAATCGGCGGTGATTTGACAGAGGTTACTCTTCTTTTAAAGCCCGG
>CALAUK010000114.1 GCA_937892135.1 uncultured Clostridia bacterium
TAAACACATGTTCAATCGGTTCGCACTTTACATCGTCTATTGTTTTAAACAAAACCTTAGGAGTGCTTACCTGAAATTCATAGCCCTCTCGTCTCATAGTTTCAATTAAAATTGAAAGGTGCATCTCACCACGGCCCGAAACGATAAATGAGTCTGTTGTTTCGCCGTCCTCAACTCTTAGAGAAACGTCTTTTAAAAGCTCTCTTTCAAGACGGCTTCTTATCTGCCTTGATGTAACAAACTTTCCGTCACGCCCTGCAAAGGGAGAATCGTTAACCGAAAATGTCATCTCAACGGTAGGCTCTCCGATTTTAACAAACTCCAACGGCTCGGGATTTTCTGCTTTAGTTATTGTGTTTCCGATTGTTATATCTTCAATTCCGCTGAAGCAAACAATATCTCCTGCCTTAGCCGAAGAAACTGCTTCTCTTCCCGTTCCCGATATCTGATAAATCGCAGAAATCTTGCCCCTGTGCGAAACCTCTTTATCGTGATAATCACAGACTAAAACGTCCTGATTAAGATTAAGTGTTCCTCTTTCAATTCTTCCGATTGCCATTCTTCCGACATATTCGTTATAGTCGATTGAGGAAACAAGCATCTGAAGATCGCCATTCTCATCGCCCTCGGGAGACGGCATATATTCTAAAATAGTGTCAAACAAAACTGTTAAGTCCTTGCCCTCTACATCATAAGGCGAAACTGACGCGCTTCCTGCTCTTGCAGAACAGAATATTACGGGGCTGTCTAACTGCTCATCAGTTGCATCAAGCTCTAATAAAAGCTCTAATACCTCATCAACAACCTCGTCAAGCCTTGCGTCAGGTCTGTCTATTTTATTTATAACAACAATAATCTTGTGACCTAAAGCCAACGCCTTTGACAAAACAAATCTTGTCTGCGGCATAGGACCCTCTGCGGCATCAACAAGAAGTATTACGCCGTTAACCATTTTTAACACACGCTCAACCTCACCGCCGAAGTCAGCATGCCCGGGAGTGTCAACGATATTGATTTTAACACCCTTATAGGTTGCCGCCGCATTTTTAGAAAGAATGGTTATTCCTCTTTCTCTTTCTATGGCGTTACTGTCCATAACACGGTCTTCAACAACCTGATGCTCACGGTATACTCCGCCCTGCTTTAAAAGTCCGTCAACCAAGGTTGTTTTTCCGTGATCAACATGGGCGATAATTGCTATATTTCTTAAATCTTCTCTTATCACAATACCAACTTCCAATCATAATAGCTTTATGGGTTTATTATAACATATTTTATAAGCTTTTTAAAGCTTTTTTTCAAAAAAAGCACCTTCTACAATAGCTTAACAAAAAACGAACCTCAGGTTGAGCAAATCTAACAAACCTGAGGTTTTTGATAAAATTATTTTGCTTTTGATTCGCAGTAAAAACATCTGTAAACTGCGTTTTCTCTGTCTGTAAGCTTGAAAATCTGATTAATCCCCTGTTCTGTTGTTGTTATACATCTGGGGTTTTTGCATTTTATAACATTTGTTATTGTTTCGGGAAGCTCGATATGCGCTTTTTTATAAAGCTTTCCGTCTTTAATAATGTTAACTGTGATGTCAGGATCAATATAACCTAAAACATCAAGGTCAATATTAATCTGGGCATCAATTTTTATTATGTCTTTTCTGCCCATTTTCTTGCTTACCACATTTTTAATTATGGCAACTGAGCAGTCCAAAGCTTCAAGGTTAAGAAAATCATAAATTTCCATAGCTTTTCCGGCTTTTATGTGGTCTATTACAATACCGTTGTTAATTGAATCTATATTCATTTATTCCACCTCCAGAAGCTTTAAAATAAGAGCCATTCTTGCAAATTTTCCGTTTAACACCTGCTTAAAGTAGCACGCACGAGGATCAGAGTCAACATCTGTTGTTATCTCGTTAACACGAGGAAGCGGATGAAGAATCTTCATATCGGCTTTTGCACGGCTAAGCTTTTCTTTTGTTAAAACATAAATGTCCTTTAGTCTTATATAATCCGCCTCGTTAAAGAATCTCTCCTTCTGCACTCTTGTCATATAAAGAATGTCTAAATCGTGCATAGAATTTTCAAGGTCAGTTGTTTCAACAAAGCGCATATTATGCTTTTCTAATACATCACTTTTAATATAATCAGGCACACGAAGCTCTTCGGGCGAGATTAAAACAAGCTCAATTCCTTCGTATCTTGAAAGCGCGTGAATAAGAGAATGAACGGTTCTTCCGAACTTCAAGTCACCGCAAAAGCCAACCTTTAAGTTGTTTAATCTGCCGTGTTCACGCTTTATTGTTAAAAGGTCTGTAAGTGTCTGAGTGGGGTGATTATGACCGCCGTCACCTGCATTTATAACAGGGATAGACGCCGCCATCGCCGCAACACAAGGCGCACCCTCTTTAGGATGGCGCATAGCGATAATATCTGCATAACAGCTTACCACCTTTGCAGTGTCAGAAACGCTTTCGCCCTTTGATGCAGATGAGCTTTGCGCCTCGGAAAAACCAAGCACACTTCCGCCAAGCTCAAGCATAGCTGCCTCGAAGCTTAGTCTTGTTCTTGTTGATGGCTCAAAAAACAAGGTTGCAAGCTTTTTATATTTACATTTTTCCCTGTATTTTTCAGGGTTAGCGATAATATCTTCAGCTTTTTCTAAAAGCTCATCAATTTCTTTTGTTGTAAGGTCTAAAATATCAATAAGACTGCGCATTAATTCTTTCCCCCAATCCAGCTTTCATCACTGGGATTGTCTCTAAAAGCTAAAAGTCTTTTAACGTCCTCTGCCTTAATGTATCCTTCCTCTGCCGCAACTGCTGCAATAGTGTCAAAATTAGTTAAGCTTATGTTTTTAACATTTGCTTCTTCTAATCTTACCAGGCCTTTTTTCATTCCATAAGTAAATATGCTTACAATACCTAAAACCTCAGCGCCTGCCTCACGAAGCACATTTACAACCTCGATAACGCTGCCGCCTGTTGAAATTAAGTCTTCAACAACTACAACCTTCTGGCCTTTTTCGAGTCTTCCCTCAATCTGATTCTGACGGCCGTGGTCTTTTGCGCCTGAGCGCACATAACCCATAGGCATACCTAATATATGACCTGTTATAGCCGCATGAGCGATACCTGCAGTTGATGTACCCATCAAAACCTCAGCCTCGGGGTAATTCTTTTTAATAAGCTCTGCAAGACCGTTTTCAATATCATCTCTTACCTTAGGTGCTGTAAGTGTTAAACGGTTGTCGCAGTAAACGGGGCTTTTAATTCCGCTCGCCCATGTAAACGGCTCTTCGGGGCGAAGAAAAACCGCGCCGATTGATAATAAATCTTTTGCAATAATCTTTTCCATATCTATCTTCCTTTCTATTAATCAACAAATTCAGCTACGCATCTTTTGTATGCAGCCACAGGGTCTTCTGCCTGAGTTACAGGACGGCCCACAACAATATAGTCAGAGCCGATTTCTTTTGCTTTTTCAGGAGTTGTTACTCTGACCTGATCGCCAACCTCGCCATCAGCAAAGCGCACACCGGGAGTTACTGTAACAAAGTCTTTTCCGCAGAATTCTTTAACCTTGCCCGCCTCAAGAGGTGAGCATACAACGCCGTCAAGACCTGCAATCTTTGCATTGTGAGCATAGTGCATAACAACCTTGTCGATAGGCTCGTTTATCAAAAGGTCCTCTTTCATCTTTTCCTCGCTTGTTGAAGTAAGCTGAGTTACCGCAATAAGCATAGGTCTTGTTCCGTCGGGCTTTGTTAAGCCTTCAATAGCAGCCTCCATCATTTTAACTGTTCCTGCTGCGTGAAGATTTGTCATATCAACATCCAAGTCACGCAAAACACTCATAGACTTTTTAACAGTGTTCGGGATATCGTGAAGCTTAAGGTCTAAGAATATCTTATGACCTCTCTTTTTGATTTCCCTTACGATTTCGGGGCCTGCACCATAGAAAAGCTCCATACCGATTTTAACAAAAGGCTTAACATCGGTAAACTTATCCAAAAAGTCCAAAGCCTCTTTCTTATTTGCAAAATCACAAGCTATAATAACGTCCTTACCCATTATGAGCACCTCCAATAATTTCTTTTAAGCTTTTTATATTATATTTTGCCATAACCTTTGGCAAATCATTTATAATATCACGGCAGGCATAGGGATTAACTAAATTTGCCGCTCCTACCTGCACCGCACTTGCACCTGCAAGCATCATTTCTATGACATCTTCCGCTGTTGAAACGCCGCCCATTCCTATAATCGGAATTTTAACCGCCTCATACACCTGATACACCATTCTTACTGCAACGGGGAAAATCGCATCTCCCGAAAAACCGCCCATTTTGTTTGCTATAACAGGCTTTTGGGTTTTAAGGTTTATTCTCATTCCCAAAAGTGTGTTTATAAGGCTTAAACCGTCCGCTCCCGCCTCCTCGCACGCTTTTGCGATAGAAACGATATCCGTAACATTAGGAGTAAGCTTTATGTATACAGGCTTTGTTGTAACCTTTTTAACAGCCTTTGTCACCTCAAATGCATTTTTAGGGTCTGTTCCGAAGCTCATTCCGCCATTATGCACGTTAGGACAGCTTATATTAACCTCGATAATTCCAACCTGATCTTCTTTATCAATTTTTTCACAGGTATACACATATTCGTCAACAGAAAAACCGCTTACATTCGCTATAACCTTTTTGTTAAAGCATTTTTTAAGCTTTGGAAGCTCTTCGGCTATAACCTTGTCCACTCCGGGATTCTGAAGACCAACGGAGTTTATCATTCCGTTTTTGCACTCTGCAATTCTGGGAAGCGGATTTCCGAAGCGAGGCTCCTTTGTTGTTCCCTTA
The DNA here is from genome assembly GCA_937892135.1 of uncultured Clostridia bacterium. Taxonomy (GTDB): domain Bacteria; phylum Bacillota; class Clostridia; order UBA1381; family UMGS1253; genus CAKSHP01. Next base: position 4,849 of record CALAUK010000114.1, read on the forward strand.
AACGAAAATGTGCCTAAGATATTTATGTCGTAAAGCTCGGAAAACTCATATCCAAACCCAAATGTGCCACTTGCGGGGATTACGGGATTATCTAATTCCAAGCCACTTAAATTTACCTTTAAATCTACCATATAATCTCCTCCTTAACAAGCACGGGTCCGTCTTTACAAATACGCTTATTTCCGTATTTTGTTTTGCAAGAGCATCCCATACACGCACCAAAGCCACAGCCCATTCTCTCTTCAAAGCTAAGCTCACCTGAGGTGGTTGTTTTGTTATAGATGGCTTTTAGCATCGGCTCAGGGCCGCAGGTGTAAAAATATGAATAATCTATATCGTCTAATGCATCTGTTACAAAGCCCTTTATGCCAAAGCTTCCGTCAACTGTTGTAACTACTACCTTAGCGCCGATTTTTTCAAATTCGTCTTTATAAAAGATTTCGTCTTTCGTGTTAAATCCTAGAATTGCCGTTACTTCTTTTCCCTCGGCTATAAGCTTTTTAGCTAATCCAAACATTGGAGGAACGCCAACTCCGCCACCTATAACGACTGCGGTTTTTTCGCTTTTAGAAGTGTCAAATCCGTTTCCGAGGCCACAAAGAATGTCTAATTTTTCGCCCTCAACCATTTTTGACATTTTTTCTGTTCCTACGCCAACAACCTTATATATAATAACTATAAAGTCCTCTCCCCAGTCGCAAATGGAAATGGGGCGACGAAGAAACAAGCCGTCAAGCTTAATATTTATAAACTGACCCGGATTTTTAATGCTTTTCGTATCGCCTTTTAAAGTCATTTTAAAAACCGAGGGCGCAATATTTATATTTTCTTTAATTTCATATATTCCCTGATACATTACTTATCCTCCTGCCAAGCGATTTTTCCGTCTGCTATTGTTAGAAGACATTTTCCTGAAACTAACATACCCTCAAACGGAGTTGCTTTTCCCATTGAAAGAAATTCATCGGGATTTATTTTATATTCATTATCCAAATCAAACACTGTAAGATTTGCTTTTTTGCCTGTTTCAAAGCTGCTTTGAATATCAAAACGCTTTCTCGGGTTTATGCTCATAAGCTCTATAAGCTTTTCTAAGCTTATTATGTTTTTCTTTACAAGATGGGTGTATAAAACAGCAAATGCCGTTTCAATTCCCACAACACCCATTAAGCTGTCTTTTAAGCCACGGCTTTTCTCCTCTTTTGAGTGAGGTGCGTGGTCTGTTGCTATCATATCGACTGTGCCGTCTTTAATACCCTCTATAAGAGCGTCTCTATCCTCTTTGGCACGAATCGGAGGGTTCATCTTAAATCTTCCCTCGTCTTTTAAGTCCATATCGGAAAAAACAAGATAGTGAGGTCCTGTTTCGCACGTTATGTCTACTCCGTTTTTCTTTGCCTCAGAAATTACCTTAACGCTTTCTTTAGCTGAAACGTGGCACACATGATACTTACAGCCTGTCTTTTTTATAAGCTCTACATCTCGTCTTATCGGCCCCGCTTCGCTTTCGGAAACTATGCCCTTGTGATTATTTATTTTAGCATACTCACCCGCGTGAATATATCCGCCGTTTAAAAGAGAATTATCCTCGCAGTGCGCAGAAATTATCTTACCTAGCTTTTTGGCAGTCTTCATAGCCTCGCACATCATCTCTTCGCTCTGAACGCCTCTGCCATCATCTGAAAAGCCTGCGACAAGCTCTGCCATTCCCTCTAAGTCAGCTAATCTTTCGCCCTTTTCCCCTACTGTTATTGAGCCAAACGGAATAACCTCTATTACGGCGTCATTTTTAATAATGTCTAGCTGTTTGTTTAAATTCTCCACACTATCGGGCACAGGAGAAAGATTCGGCATTGTTAAAACTGTTGTGTATCCTCCTCTTGCTGAGGCCATTGTTCCCGTTTTAACTGTTTCTTTATATGAAAAACCCGGCTCACGAAGATGCACATGCACATCTACAAAACCGGGAAAAATATATTTATCCTTAAAATCAAAAATAATACCGCCTTCATTTTCCAAAGCAGCATCTGTTATATTTGTTATAATTCCGTCTTCTATGTAAACATTAAGTTTTTGAAATTTTTTATCGTAATAAACATTTGCATTTTTCAAAACACAGTTCATTTATAAGGCCCCAACCTTTCTTGCTTTTCACTACACAATAGTTTATCATAAAAACGCCCTTGTGTCAAGATTTAGCATAACAAAAAAGCAGACAATTTCTTGTCTGCTTTTTAATAAAAACTTATTTATTTTTTGTTACCTGCTTAATAACGAATAGTGTCAAAATTGTGATAACAATCATAATCGGAAGAACGATTAACCAGTTCTGGATAAATGCTGCTATTACATAGCCAACAAAGCTGATTGCCGCAACTGTTAGTGCGTAAGGAAGCTGAGTTGAAACGTGGTTAATGTGGTTACATCTTGCGCCCGCAGATGACATAATTGTTGTGTCTGAAATGGGTGAACAGTGGTCGCCGCAAACAGCACCTGCAAGACAAGCTGACATACCGATTGTAAGAAGCTCTGATCCCTCGGGGAAAACTGCAACAACGATAGGAATCAAGATACCGAATGTTCCCCATGATGTACCTGTTGAGAAAGCAAGCACACATGCAACAAGGAAGATGATAGCAGGAAGCATATTAGCAAGACCTGCTGCTGCGCCTTCAACAAGACCTGAAACGAATATATCTGCGCCTAAAAGACCTGTCATATTCTTTAGAGATGTTGCAAGTGTAAGAATTAAAATCGGAGGCACCATAGCAATAAAGCCCTTGGGAATACATTCCATAGCCTCTTTAAATGATATAACTCTTCTTAGAAGCATATAAACAATTGTTATAACTACTGCAATAAGACCGCCCCAGGGAAGACCTACTGTTGCATCTGTGTTAGCAAAAGCATCAACAAAGCTTGCACCATCTAAAATGCCGCCAACATAAACAAGTGCGAACACACAAACTGCGATTAAAACTAAAACAGGGAAAACAAGGTCAAAAACTATTCCCTTTGAAGAAACTGCTTCTTCCTCTTCTTCAACACGGTCGCCTGATGTGTACAAATCGCCGTTGTTAAGTGCATTAAACTCGTGAATCTTCATCGGGCCAAAATCAAACTTCATAAGTGCGATTGCAACGATGAACACCAATGTAAGAATTGAATAGAAGTTATAAGGAATTGCCTTGATAAACAAATTTAATCCCTGACCTTCGGGAGCAAACTCAGAAACTGCTGCTGCCCATGAAGAAATAGGAGCAATCATACAGATAGGAGCTGCTGTCGCATCTATAAGGCACG
>CALAUK010000115.1 GCA_937892135.1 uncultured Clostridia bacterium
GTGAACCTTGCTACAGTCGATACCAAAGTAGTTAATTAGCTGTGCAAGAGGAATGTAAGTATCAGGCTCGGGGTTACCAAGAATCATTGTAAAGCTCTTGCCTGCCTCAGAAGCTGCTCTTAAACGCTCAAAAAGTGTTGCGATAAGAACGGGATGAGGGTTCATCATAACCTTTACGTTAAATTCGGGATGCCACCAGTCTTCTCTCTTTTCAAGATCCTTGCCACTTAGGCTACGAACGTATTCGCAAACCTTCTTGTCCTTAAAAGGAACAAATTCATGAGGCTGGAAATCAAATTTTGTTGCCGGATCGGTAATAAATTTGCTCATTGTTTTTTCTCCTTTATTTTTAATTTTAATTTTATTTTATCTGATTACCACCTAGAATAACGTGCTTTACGTCAAACTGGTAGTCAACAAATACTAAATCAGCTCGCTTGCCCTTGGCAATTTCGCCTCTGTCTGTTAAAGACAAAAGCTTAGCGGGATTTAAAGATGCATAGCGGAACACATCGCATATTGAGCCGCCTGTGTGCACCATCATATTACGGCATGCAATATCCTGTGTAAGCTTGCTTCCTGCAATATCGCCGCCCCAGTCAAAGTTAATGTCAAATGCATCTTCAAGACCGGGAATCGGAGGTCCGTCTGCAACGAATGCATCAGAGATAAGAATAATCTTATCCTGACCTTTAATTTTCTTTATTAAGCGAAGATTATACGGATGAACGTGAACGCCCATTGAATCGCATATAAGCTCAGCGTAAATCTCCGAATTATAGTTAACTGTTTCGTCAACACAAACGCCACGAACCTCAGGATAGTTTTCAAGTGTTCCTGTTGCATTTGTGTGATGTGTTGCGCACTTTAAGCCGTAAGGCATTAAAGCTTCAATCTGCTCGGGAGTTGCTTCTGAATGCGCAACCGAGAACACTATTCCGGGAATTTCGTTTTTAACATATTTTACAAAATCCTCTATTCCCTCTCTCTCAGGAGCTACACACCAGATTTTAGCTAAATCCTTTGCCTCGTCTACAACCTCTTTATAGTCTTCAAGGGCAATTCTGTCTTTCCAGACATTCTTTTCCTTGTCGCAACCAAAATCGGGGTTAAGATACGGACCTTCCATATAAACACCAAAAAGGTTTTTGCAGTTTCCGCGCGCCTTTTCTTCTTTATATCTTCTTAGTGTATCAAGATGCTCCTGCTTGTTCATACTGTAAAATAAAGCAGGTAAAACAGATGTTACACCGTGATCCAAAAGAGTTTCTGAGCACTTAACGGGGTCTTCGTGAAAATATGTTTCTCCGTCTGCATGAGTATGAATGTCAACAAGGCCGGGACCAACGAACTGACCAGCGGCATCAATAATCTCAGCACCCTCGGGAATAGTTATATCTTTTGCTTTGCCAAAATCTTTAATTTTGTCACCATCAATTAAAATTGTTCCATCAGGAATATAATGGTCTTTTAAAACTATTGTGGCATTAATTATCGCTTTCATTTTTTGCCTCCTAAATCACGAAGCATCTTCTGACCTTCACTGATAATCTGCTCAGCAACGCCTGCTTTAAACTTAGAGCTTCTTGATTCATATCCGCCCTCGTCATAAGCCTCCTGCATGGGAAAATACCCTTGCGCACCATTTGCATCGCAAACGGGCATTATAACATCATAGCCTTCGGTTTCCTTAAGTCCTCTGCCAACGCCTGTAAAGGGTTCGCCGGGAATTGCAACCATAGCAACAGGACCAAACTTGTAGCCGCCAAGTGCCATATCAAATGCATCGGGGCCGTTTTCTAACGCTACCATACGGGCAGCCTCAGCAACAACAGTTGTAAGCATCATACCTGTGTAAGGAATTTCATCGTCCTTGTCTGCAAGGTGAAGCTCGTTAATTTTCTTTGCCTCCACAAGCTGCTCTGCAGTTGCTCTGTTTGAAGGAACCTTAATTGGCCATTCAACATATCCGATATCTGAAACCTCTTCGTACTTAACCTTTTCATAAACCTGAAGTACTGCACCCGCTACAACATTACCAAGATGCTTTGCATGGCTGTAGCCACGGGAAACATCGTCAAAATCCATAAACATACCATTAAGGTCTCCGCCAACGGGATGAACATTAACGTGGTTAACATCGCCCTGAGCGCCGTTAAAGAAGATACATTTTGTGTTATCGATGCTCTTTTCAACAGTCTTGCGCACGAAGTTCGGCCAGTCGCCTGAAATAAGGTTTCCGCCAACAGTATCGGGGTGGTTACCGAAGTTAACCAAAACAAGAGACTCTGCTCCCTCGCGGTCAAAACGGATAACATTTACTCTTTCATCAACATCACCGATAGGCGCTAAAATATCAGGATTGTTAACACCGGGATTTGTCTTGATTGAGCCGTCCTTCATGCGATAACGGCGAACAAATGCAATATTAGGTGCCTGACCTATTGCCCAACCCATATTAGCGGGCTTTAAGTCATCCAATGCAAACTGCGCTGCATCGCCTGCACGCTTAACTGCAAATTCTATGTAATCCAATACAACAGGATCAGTTGTATCAGGATACATCTTAGGACCTGTATGTGTGTGAGTTGCGGCAATCATTACTGCATCTGCGGGCACGCCTGTTCTTTCGGAAATATAATTGCGGATTCTGTCTGTCAATTCTTTTCTTACTCCGCAGTTATCGATAGATAAAAGAACCATCTTTTTATCTCCGCAAGCTAATGCCAAAGCATTTATTTCAAGGTCATCTAAAATACCTTCTGCTTTTCTTGTTTTGTAGTAACCTGCAATTTCAATGCCCATAACGGGATTGATATTAACGCGTCCAAAACCTGCCTGTAATTTGTTCATAAAAATCAATCTCCTTTGCCAGAAAATGGCTTAAAAATAGTAAAAAAAACGATTTTTTCCGCTTTTTTCATATACAGATTCATTATACCATTCAGAAAAAGAAAAGTCAACATTTTTCTTAGCTTTTTTAAGCCTTTTTGGCATCTTTGGAGTTTGGTTTTTTTAGAAAAATTTACACCTCATATTATTTTTTTATTTGCACAAATTATGAGTGTAGCAAATTTAAGGAGGTGAAATCAAATGTCAAGAAATAAGAAAAGTTTAGTTCCCGGAGCAAGAGAAGCACTAGGCAGATTCAAGATGGAAGCTGCTAACG
>CALAUK010000116.1 GCA_937892135.1 uncultured Clostridia bacterium
CCTGCAATCATTGACTTAAGAACGCAATATAAATACTGTGCGTATGTATCCTCGTCAACATGGATATGGTCAGGCTTCGGAGCACATACGGCATAAGAAGCAACACCATACCAGATGGGCGGACAAATTACTACTTCCTTTTCTTTCTCAAGCTCACGAAGACAACCGTTTACTACCATGGTATCTGTTCCGCAGGATGCGTGATGTGCATGGTATTCAATAGTACCAATCGGAATGATAAAAGGCACCTTTCTTTTTACAGCGTCTTCAATCTGGTCGTGAAACATATTAATCAGTTGCATAATATAGCCCCCTTGAAAATTTAATTATATTCGTACTTCCATTATTTTATAATAATTTTTAAGTCTTGTCAAGGGTATACAGGACGAAATTTTGTTTTGAACGACTTGTTAACAAACGGCGTTTTTATTGACTTTTGTGTTGCTAAGAGGTATAATCGATATATGCGGGTTTTTAAAAAATTTGATTTGTTGCGGCAATTGCGCACGATATAAAGCCTGTTGATTTTTAATGATGATAGTGAAGGAGAAATATAAAATGAATATTTTATCAATAGGAAACAGTTTTTCGTGTGATGCTCAGAGGTATCTTCACAGAATTGCAAAGGCGGACGGATATACGCTTAACACATTTAACCTTTATATAGGCGGCTGTCCTCTTTCGCTTCATTACAGAAATATGTTAAGCGGTGAAAAAGCATATATGCTTGAAATGAACGGAGAAAGTACAGGTTTTAAGGTGTCGCTTAAAGAGGCTCTTTTAAACAGGGACTGGGATGTTGTTACTGTTCAGCAGGTGAGCGGCAAATCTCCGTATTATGAGACGTATCAGCCATATCTTAATAAAATAGTTGAGTATGTAAGGCATTGTGTTCCAAAAGCAAAGATTGTTATGCATCAGACATGGGCATATGAGCAGGATTCTAACCGCTTGAATGTGGTATTAGGATATAATAATCATACCGATATGTTTAAAGATTTGCAGGCGGCTTATAAAAAGGCGGCAAAGGCGATAGACGCTGATTTTATTATACCGTCGGGCGAGGTTTTTCAAAAGCTTATTGCATCGGGAATCGAAAAAGTACACAGAGACACATTTCATGCAAGCTTAGGCATTGGAAGATATGCCCTTGGATTAATCTGGTATTCGACTCTTACGGGAAATGATATTTTAAATAACACATTCTGCGATTTTGACGAGGAAATTTCCGAAACGGAAATTGAAACCGTGAAAAAATGTGTTAACGAAATACGAGGCAATTAAAGTTAATGGTTGCTAAATGGGTTAAGTAGCAGGAGGAAAAGTAATGAAGGTTTCGTGGTTTAAATATGTAAAGCCTTATTTAAAGTGGTTTATTTTAGGGCCTCTTTGTATGATTATTGAAATTATTGGCGAAGTTTTTATGCCTAAATTTATGATTGGAATTATAGATAACGGTGTCGCAAACGGAGATGCTTTATATGTTATAGGCGTCTCGGCTATGATGGTGGCTCTTGCATTTATTATGATGGCGGGAGGCATAGGAGGCGCGTACTTTGGCGCAAAGGCGTCGGTTTCCTTTGCGTGCGATTTAAGAGGCGATGTTTATAAAAAGGTATCGGGCTTTTCATTTAAAAATGTTGACAAGTTTTCGGCGGGCTCACTCGTTACCCGTCTTACAAACGATATAACACAGCTTCAGAACTTTATAAATATGCTACTTAGAATGTGCCTTAGAGTTCCCGGTATGCTCATAGGCGCAATTATTATGGCGATTTCAATAAAGCCACGGCTTTCTTTAATTTTGCTTATAACAATTCCTCTTCTGGCGATTGTGCAGACAGTTATCATCAAAAAGGGTTTCCCAAGGTTTGTTACAATGCAGAATAAAATTGACGCCCTTAACAACAAGGTTCAGGAAAACCTTACAAATGTGAGAGTTGTTAAAAGCTTCGTAAGAGAGGATTTTGAAAACGAAAGGTTTGAAAAATCAAACGCTGACTTAAAAGAGGCTGGCCTTTCTGCGCTGAACCTTATGATTATCATTATGCCTGTTATGATGCTTATTATGAACCTTACTTCTGTCGCTGTTGTGTGGTTCGGCGGTAATATGGTTATTTTGGGCGATATGACAGTTGGTGAGCTTACGGCGTTTATAACATACATTGGTCAGATTTTAATGTCTCTTATGATGGTTACTATGCTTTTCACAAGCTCTGCAAGAGCGATTGCCTC
>CALAUK010000117.1 GCA_937892135.1 uncultured Clostridia bacterium
CACGCTATTGCAAGCCCGTCGTATGTACTTGTACCACGACCGATTTCATCATATATGATGAGACTGTTTTTTGTTGCGTGTTTTAAGATATGTGCAACCTCATTCATTTCAACCATAAACGTACTCTGCCCTGAAGCAAGGTCGTCGGATGCACCAACTCTTGTAAATATGCTGTCTACAATACCTATTCTTGCGCTTTGGGCAGGAACAAAGCAGCCGATTTGTGCCATAAGCGTAATTACCGCAACCTGACGCATATATGTTGATTTACCTGCCATATTAGGACCTGTTATAAGCATCATACGGTTTTCGTCAGTGTCAAGATAAGTATCATTCGGAACAAACATCTCGCCACTCAAAACCTTTTCAACAACGGGATGTCTTCCGTCTGTTATTTTTATAGCTCCGTCTTTTGTCATTTTAGGTCTTGCGTATCCCGCGCGCTCAGCGACAGTAGCAAATGACGCCAAAACATCTATAACGCTTAAGGCGTCTGCCGTCTTTTTAAGGCGCTCTAAGTTTTTATAAAGCTCTTCTCTTATCTGTTCAAACAAATAGATTTCAAGCTTTAAAAGCTTTTCTTCGGCTCCTAACAAAACTCTTTCAATTTCCTTAAGCTTTTCTGTTATATATCTTTCTCCGTTAACTAAGGTCTGCTTTCTTATGTAGTTTTCGGGAACAAGAGAAACCTGCCCCTTGCTTACTTCAATATAGTAGCCGAAAACCTTGTTGTAGCCTACCTTAAGAGTTTTAATTCCTGTTTTTTCTCTTTCCTCTGCCTGCATATCGGAAAGCCACTTTGCGCCGTTGTCTCTTGCATCTTTGTACTCGTCAACCTCTGCGCTGAAGCCTTTTTTTATGATACCTCCGTCACGCGCATGAGCAGGAGCATCCTCGGATATGGCGCTCTCTAAAAGCTCAAATATGTCAGAAAGAGGGTCTATATTTTCATTCTGGATTTTTAAAATATCTGATGAAAAACCCGAAAGCTTTTCTTTAATTTCACTAAGGCGCGAAACCGATGTTTTAAGAGAGAGCATATCCCTCGGAGTCACACTCTTTAAAGAAATTCTTCCTATAATTCTCTTTAAATCATACACGCCGCCTAAGATTTCTCTTATTTCTTCTCTTCTTATAAAGTCTTCTTTTAGCTCGCCAACGCCCTCGTGACGCCTTTCGATTTCTGAAATATTTATAAGAGGCTTTTCAAGCCACCTTTTTAAAAGTCTTCCTCCCATAGAGGTTTTTGTTTTGTCCAAAACCCACACAAGAGAGCCTTTTTTGTCGTTTCCTAAAATGGTGGTGCAAATCTCAAGATTTCTTCTTGTTGCCATATCAAGGCCTAAGCTCTGCTCTGATGAATACATCTTTAAATCGCAAAGCTTTTTAATTGAAACCTTTTGCATCTCCTCAAGATACAATAAAGTCGCACCGACTGCGATAGCCTCTTCTTTTAAAGAGATCAGCTTTTCTTTTTTCTCTTCCTCCATAGAAAGCCTTTCTCTTATAATATATCTGCAGTTTTCAAACACAAAAAACTCGTCAGGTATGTTTCCTATATAAGAGGTGAACCTTTTTGTTATATCATTTAAATAAAGCTTTCTTGCATAGGGGCTTAAAACAATTTCTTTTGGCGAATAGCATGCAAGCTCGTTTAAAACCTCACTTACAGCCTTATCTTTTTCAATCACAGTTTCTAAAAGCTCACCCGTTGATGCATCGGCAAAACAGATTGAAGTTTTTTCTTCGTTTGCAAAAATACAGCAAAGGTAACTGTTTTCCTTTTCAGAAAGCACATTTGTGTCAGTAAGCGTTCCCGGGGTTATCACCTTTACAACATCACGGCGGACAACATTTACTCCCTTTGTTGGCTCTTCCATCTGCTCGCATATTGCAACTTTATATCCACGGCTTACAAGGCGTGAAATATAGCTGTCAGCAGAATGAAAAGGAACTCCGCACATAGGAGCTCTTTCGCCGTCTCCCGATGCTCTTCCCGTTAAAGTTAATTCTAATTCACGGGATGCAACCTTGGCGTCCTCGTTAAACATCTCATAAAAATCGCCAAGCCTGAACATAAGGATGCAGTCATTATATTTTTCTTTTATTTCATTGTATTGGTCCATCATAGGTGTTCCCACGAAAACCACTCCCTCAACTAAAAAACTCTTTTAATGGCATCCTCCGCAGGTAGAACAGCTTCCTGAGCAGCCGCCCTCCTGTTTTTCGCCGTTTGCATAAAAATCAATAAGACTCAAAACCTTCTGATACATATTATCAAAGGCCTCTTTTGCATCGATATACTTTTTAATAAGCTCATTTTCCATAAGCTTTGAAAACTCTTCAGCAAGCTCGTTTCTTATTTTTGCATAGTCCTCTTCTTTAAGGTCAGCGCCCTCGGCTTTTGCTATAATGTTCATACGCTTTAAATTGTACTCACCGATAGCTTTTTGCGCCTCTTCATCGTTTGCCTGATTCTTTTCTGCCTCTAAAAAATTAACAAACTCATCGCTTGTTGCGATTTTCTTTCCAAGTTCCTTTGCCATTTCCAAAATATCCATTTTATTTTCTCCTTTTAAATTATTTCTCCTGTTAAAAACCAGGTTTTAGCTTCTTTTATTTTAATATCCAAAGTCTTTCCTATAAGCGATTTATCGGCTTTAAAATGAACGATTTTTCCGCCGTCAGTTCTTCCCGAAATCATATTGTCGTCGGTTTTGCTTTCGCTTTCTGCAATAACCTTAAAAACCTTTCCGACGCACGCATCGTTTTTCTCTTTTGAGATTTCATTTTGAACCTCTAAAAGAAAATCGAAGTTTTTGTGAATCTCTTCATCAGTTAAACTCATTGGCATCTCCGCTGCGGGCGTTCCTTTTCTTTTTGAATAGATAAAAGAATAAATCGAGTCATATCTGACCTCGCGAAGAAGACTTATTGTGTCATCAAAGTCTTTTTGGGTCTCAGTCGGAAATCCAACGATTATATCAGTTGTCAAGGTAATCTCAGGCACCATTTCGCGCATCTTTGAAACCTTTTTGATATAATCTTCTCTTGTGTATTTTCGGTTCATCTTAAACAAAACATCGTTACTTCCTGCCTGAATGGGAAGATGAAGCTGCTTTGAAACCTTTTTGTTGTCGCGTATAGTCTCCATAAGCTTTTCGTTAAAGTCTTTCGGGTGAGATGTCATAAACCTAATTCTTTCAATTCCATCCACCTCAGAAACTAACCACAAAAGGTCTGAAAAGTCTATATTTTCTTCTAAGTCATTTCCGTAGGAGTTAACATTTTGCCCCAGGAGCATAATCTCTTTGTAGCCTTCTTTAGCTACCTCTCTTACCTCATTTAAGATATCCTCTTTTTTTCGGCTTCTTTCTCTTCCTCTGACATACGGAACTATGCAATAAGAACAAAAATTATTGCACCCGAACATAATCGAGATATATGCCGTAACATCGCCTTTTCTTAATGTTGGAATATCCTCTGCGATACGGCCGTCAATATCTTTTATATTTATTCTTCTCTTATTCTGGCTTATTTTTTCAAACAGAATACGCGGAAGCTCAAACAAAGTGTGAGTTCCGAAAATCAAATCCACATGAGTGTATTTTTTCTTTATTTTTTCGGCTACCTCTTTTTGCTGAATCATACATCCGCAAACGCCTATAATAAGGCTCTCTTTTTTTCTTTTAAGGTTTTTTAAAGCCCCTAAATTTCCAAAAACCTTCTGCTCTGCATGGTCACGAACGGCACAGGTGTTGTATATTATAATATCAGCTTTATTTAAATCATCTGTTATAACATACCCCGAGGAGCTTAGCATTCCCCTTATCCTCTCGGAGTCATTTTCATTTTGCTGACACCCATAGGTAACAACAACCGCATAAAGAGTTTTTCCGCTCTTTTTAATAAGCTCTTTTATTTTATTTTCATAGTCTCTCTGAAGAGCCATCTCCTCTTTTGAGACAAATTTTTCGCACTTTTCACTCATACGCTTTCTCCTTAAGCAATTTTTTAAGCATACATATTTATTTTATCAAAAAATGAGCGAAATTTCAAGTTCTAAATAATATTTTTTGTTATCTTGTTTTTTGTTGCCTGAGGCGTGAAAAAAATGTTGAAAAATGCTTTGGTTTGTGGTAGAATAGTAGTATTAATTATATAATGGAGGTAAGTATGACAAATAAACGCTGGATATTCTTAAATAAATCGGCAGATCAAGAGAAATCCAAAGCTCTTTCTTCGTCTTTAAATGTGCCTCCTGTGATTTCTAATATTCTTTTAAACAGAAATATTAATACCTTTGAAGAGGCAAGTGCATTTTTATTTAAAAGTGCGAAAAATGTGCACCACCCTTTTCTTTTAAAAGACTCAGAAAAAGCGGCAAATCGCATAAAAGATGCCGTTTTATCGGGCGAGAAAATCGTTATCTATGGTGACTACGATGTTGACGGAATAACATCAACTTCTATAATGTATCTGTTTTTAAAGTCTCTGGGCGCTAATGTGGACTTTTATATCCCAAACCGCTCCGACGAGGGCTATGGTATAAATATGCTTGCCCTTCAGAAAATCAGTAACGCAGGAGCAAAACTTCTTATTACGGTTGACTGCGGAATAACAGCAACCGGCGAGGTTGAATTTGCAAAAACTTTAGGTTTAACCGTTATTATAACCGACCACCACACCTGTAAGGAAACTGTTCCCGATGCTTTTGCGGTTATAAACCCCAAGCAAAATGACTGTAATTATCCGTTTAAGGATTTGGCGGGCGTGGGAGTTGCGTTTAAGCTTATTTTGGCAACAGCAATTACTATGGGTCTTCCTGCAAAGGAATATTTTGATAAGTATATTGATATCGTTTGTATAGGCACAATTGCAGACGTTGTTTCGCTTTGTGACGAGAACAGAATTTTCGTAACAAACGGACTTAAGAAAATTAAAGAGACTCAAAACTTCGGACTAAAGGCTCTTTTTGAAATTGCAGGAATAGAGGGTAAGACTATAAACACAGGGCTTGTAAGCTTTATGATTGCTCCCCGTATAAATGCGGCAGGCCGTGTCGGAAACGCCTCTTCTGCAGTTGAGCTTTTAGTAACGGAAGATAAAGAAAAGGCAGTGAGAATTGCAAGGGCGCTTGAAGAAGAAAACCACTCCCGTCAGCAGACGGAGCAGGAAATTCTCTTAGAAGCTCTTAAAATGATTGAAGAGGATTCTTCCTTTAAGGAAAAAAAGGTTATTGTTTTATCAAAGGAAGACTGGCATCACGGAGTTATAGGTGTTGTTGCATCAAGGCTTGTTGATAAATTCTATAAGCCGAGCATATTAATCTCAATTAAAGACGGCCTCGGCAAAGGCTCAGGAAGAAGCGTTAAAGGCTTTAACCTTTTTGATGCGCTGGCGGATTCCGGCGATATTCTTTTAAAATACGGCGGTCACGAGCTTGCCGCAGGATTAGGTCTTAACGCAGGCGATATAGAAGAGTTTAGCAAAAAGATAAATGAATACGCTAAAGCTAATGTTTCAGACGAAAGTCTTGTTCCTCAGATAAATATAGACCAGGTATTAGAAACCGGAGATTTAACTGTTCATAATGCAGAAACGCTTTCCATGCTAGAGCCCTTTGGAATGGGAAATCCTCAGCCTGTGTTTGCGGTTTTGAATTTAAGCCTTATATCGCAAAGAATTGTTGGCGACGGGCGTCACGTTCGTTTAACACTTTCTAAAAACGGGAAGAATATAGATGTTATGGGCTTTAATATGGCAAAGACAGCAGAGGCTTTCGTAGTAGGCTCAAAGCTTGACATAGCGTTTACAATGGGAACAAATATATACAGAGGCGAAAAAACGCTTCAGCTTGTTTTAAAGGATATAAGACCATCTATAAAATAAATCCGGAAGGTAGTTTTATGCAGGAGTTACTTGAAAAATTAAAAGAAACTATAACTAAATATAACGAAAACGTTTCTTGGGAAAAGGTGGAAAAGGCGTTTTTATATGCTCTTGAGGCTCACAAGGGGCAAAAGCGTGTCTCGGGCGAGGATTATATTTCACACCCGGTCGAGGTTGCGTGCATATTAGCTTCTCTTGAAATGGACACTCAGGCTATTTGTGCTGCTCTCTTGCATGATGTTGTTGAAGACACCGAAATCACCTTGGAGGATATAACTGAGCTTTTCGGAGAAGATGTCGCTATAATGGTAGACGGTGTTACAAAGCTTGGTAAAATTCAGTATACCAATCAGGAGGACCGTCATATAGAAAGTCTTCGTAAGATGTTTTTGGCTATGGCAAAGGATATAAGAGTCATAGTTATAAAGCTTGCAGACAGGCTTCATAATATGCGTACTATGAAAAGTATGCCCGAGCAGAAAAGAAGAGAAAAATCCCGTGAGACTATGGAGGTTTACGCTCCTTTAGCGCACAGGCTTGGTATGTCGGGCATAAAAGGCGAGCTTGAAGATTTATCCTTAAAATATTTAGACCCTGTGGGCTATCACGAAATTGCTGAAAGCATCGCACAGAAAAAGCGTGAGAGAGACGATTTTATCAATCTCGTTATGGACACTTTAAAGGGCAAATTAAAAGAGCTTAATATAGACGGAACAGTAAGCGGAAGAGCCAAGCATTTTTACAGTATTTACAGAAAAATGTATGCTCAGAATAAGTCCATAGAAGAAATATACGATTTGTTTGCTGTTCGTATAATAGTAAATTCAGTTAACGACTGTTATGCGGCTTTAGGTATGGTGCATGAGCTTTATATGCCTATTCCCATGCGCTTTAAAGACTATATCGCAATGCCGAAGCCAAATATGTATCAGTCGCTTCATTCAACGGTTATAGGTCCTAACGGTCAGCCGATTGAAATTCAGATTCGTACATGGGAAATGCATACCGTTGCGGAAAAAGGTATCGCGGCTCACTGGAAATACAAAGAGGGCTCAACCACCTCGACAGACACAGACTCAAAGCTTTTATGGGTTCGTCAGCTTCTTGAAATGCAAAAAGAAGCTATGGACGAGGACGATTTTATGAGAACTCTTAAAATCGACCTTTTTGCTGACGAGGTATTTGTGTTTACGCCTAACGGAGATGTTATAAATCTGCCCGCAGGCGCAACTTCAATAGACTTTGCATTTACAATCCACTCAGCAATCGGATATAAGATGATGGGCGCAAAGGTAAACGGCAAAATCGTTCCTATTGACCACCCTCTTTCAAACGGCGATATCGTTGAAATTCTTACATCGCCTAATATTCACGGGCCGAGCCGTGACTGGCTTAAGATTGTTAAAACCGCTCAGGCAAGAAACAAAATCAATCAGTGGTTTAAAAAGGAGCGCCGTGAAGAAAATATTCTTCGAGGCAAGGATATGATAGATAAAGAGCTAAAAAGGCATTCTTTTTCATACAATCAGCTCTTTGTTCCCGAGTGGGTTTCCCCCATCTTAAAAAGATATAACTTAAATTCCGTTGATGACCTTTTTGCCTCAATAGGCTACGGAGGTCTTACGGCAAATAAAATTATTCTTCGTCTTCAGGAGGACTTTGAGAAAAATAATAAAGACCTTCCGACAGGCACAGAAAATGTTATTCTGCCCACAGAGCTTAGTGTGCAGAGCAAAAAGCACAAAACCTCATCTCACGGCATTATCGTTCATGGGCTTGATAACTGTTTAATCAGACTTGCGCACTGCTGCAAGCCCGTTCCGGGAGATGATATAATAGGCTTTATAACAAGAGGAAGAGGCGTTTCTGTTCACAGAAGAGACTGTTCTAATATGTCACTTAATGCGCTTTCGGAAGATGATTTAAACCGCTTTATCGAAGTAAGCTGGGAGAATGAAATTAAATCCAGCGCATACCTTATCGAGCTTGCCATCGAAGCTGATGACAGAGCAAATCTTCTTTTGGAGATTACATCTGCTCTTTCTGAGATTAAAGCGCCGATAAAATCTTTAAATGCGAGAACTTCCAAGAACAATGCCGCTATAATAATGGTCGGCCTTGAAATAACTTCAACAGCGCAGCTTGAGCTTATCGTTAAGAAAATAAGAACACTTAAAGGAATTTACTCAGTAACAAGGTCTACGCAGTAAGAAAGGAAAATTATTATGTATTTAAAAATGCTTTCTTTGGGAAATATGGATAATAACTGCTATATTATAGCAGACGAGAAAACAAAAAAGGCAGCAGTTATAGATGCGCCGTCTGATGCAGGAGAGATTTTAGACTATCTTGAAGAAGAAGGCCTTAAATTAAAGTTTATACTTCTTACTCACTACCATTTTGACCATATTGGCGCACTTGACTATCTTAAAGAGGCGACGGGTGCTAAAATTGCAATTCACAGCTTTGAGGCGGACGGGCTTTCTGACCCTACCGTAAACCTTGCGCTTTACGCAGACGCCCCGTGTCCCACAGTAGCGGCTGACATTTTATTAAAAGATAAAGACACAATTTCCTTTGGCGATATTAAATTAAAGGTTTTATACACTCCGGGTCACACAATCGGCTCTGTCTGCTATTATATTGAAAACGAGAATATGCTCTTTTCGGGAGACACTCTTTTTTATCGTAATATCGGAAGATGCGATTTCCCCGGCGGAGACGAAGAGATAATTGAAAAGTCAATTAAAAAACAGCTTTATACTCTTCCCGATGAAACAGAAGTTTTCCCCGGTCACGGAATGACTACTACCATAGGCGAGGAAAAAATAAACGGCTATATTAAAAACGACTGACAGAGGCTTTTTATATGAAGATAATAAACATAGGCCACAATTGCGATTATAATCTTTCTTTGGTTGCAAACCTTTTCTTTTCGCCCGAAGAAGATGCTTTAATCACGAGCACAGCCAACAAAACGGACTTATCATACGAGGTAAACACTAAAATAGAGTTTGAAAACAAAACCTATACCGCATCATTTTCCGCACCCATTTTAAATCTAAACGAATTTGAGCTTCGCCGTTTAGAGAATGTGGTTTGCGGAATGTCTTTATTTTTGTGCGCCAAAAAGATTAAAGATAAAATTCTTCCCTGGGGCACAATAACGGGAATACGCCCGTCAAAGCAGATACGGCAGATGATAGAAGAAAACAAGTCAGATAAAGAGATTTATGACTTTTTTAAAAAGTTTTTTGCTATATCAGACAAAAAGTTTGACCTTGCATTAAACGTTGCTAAAAATGAGCTTTCGGTTATAGAAAAAAATAACGAAAACGACATCGCTTTGTATGTTGGAATTCCCTTCTGCCCGACTAGATGTTTATATTGCTCATTCGTTTCAACAGACCTTAACCATTCAAAAAAGTATGTTAAGCCTTATCTTTCAAAGCTTAATGAAGAAATTAAGTTTGCCGCATCTCTTTTAAAGGGCGAGGGCTTAAACATTAAAAGCG
>CALAUK010000118.1 GCA_937892135.1 uncultured Clostridia bacterium
ATATGCACCCCAAAAGTTAGACACTTTTGGAGGTGCATATTTTTTATGGGTAAAAAAGGAGAAATTCAGAGAAAATACTCGCCAGAGTTTAAAATATCTGTTATAATGGATATGCGTGAGAACCACTTAGGGTATAATGAAACGATGCGTAAGTATTTTCCTGATTTAAACTGTCGCGGTTTTAAGTTTGTTCAACGGTGGGAACGCATATTCTTAGAAGAAGGAGCCGAAGGTCTTATGAAAGAAAGACGTGGCAGAGCTTGCAAGGAAAGCGGAACACGAAAAGGTCGCCCACCCAAGCTTGATAAAAAAGTTGAAGAAGATTTAATTGCAGAAAATCAACGCCTTAGAATGGAGATAGAATACTTAAAAAAACTCGATGCCTTAGTTCAGGAAAGAATGCAAAAGGAAGAGAAAAAGCGGCAATAGTCAATGAATTAAGGCAAAGGTATCCATTAAAAGACTTGCTGCAATTGTCGGGATTAGCTCGTAGCACATTTTATTACTATATACAACATCAAAACACAGATAAATACAAAAAAGAGAAAGACGAAATATATGATATATTTACTACTAACAAGGGTAGATACGGCTATCGTAGGATTTTGTCTGTATTAAAGCAAAAAGGATATACAATTAATCATAAAACAGTATTGAAACTTATGAATGAACTTAATATTAAAGGCAAACAGCGTAAAAACGGAAAGTATCATTCATACAAAGGCGAAGTTGGTAAAGTAGCGGATAATCTGCTTAAAAGAGATTTCACAGCATCAAAGCCATTCGAAAAACTCACAACTGATGTAACTGAATTTAAAGTATGTGAAGATAAAGTATATTTGTCTCCTGTTATGGATTTGTACAATCGAGAAATCATATCATACTCCATTTCATTAAGTCCAAATCTATGGCAAATCAGAGAAATGCTTGATGGTTTATTCAAAAAGCTTCCGGTTGATGCAAGACCACTATTTCATTCTGACCAAGGTTGGCAATATCAACATGCAGAATACCAAAGATTACTAGAAGAGCATAACATTATCCAAAGCATGTCCCGCAAGGGGAATTGCATGGATAATGGTGCTATGGAAAACTTTTTTGGCAGATTAAAGGTTGAAATGTTTTATGGTGAAAAATTTGAAAGCGTTAACGCTTTCATT
This sequence comes from uncultured Clostridia bacterium, assembly GCA_937892135.1. Classification (GTDB taxonomy): domain Bacteria; phylum Bacillota; class Clostridia; order UBA1381; family UMGS1253; genus CAKSHP01. Next base: position 1,161 of record CALAUK010000118.1, read on the forward strand.
GATGAATTAAAAAGATATATTGATTATTACAACAACGAAAGAATTTCTACGAAACTAAAAGGAATGAGTCCGGTGCAATACCGAACTCATTCACAAGCAAGTTAATATTTAATTTTGTCTAAACTTTTGGGTTCACTTCATTGTTGGGCTGCTGTTTTTTTGTTTTCTTATAAAACTGACGGGTGCCCGAAGGACACCCGTCATTATTTTATTCTTTAACTATCTGATGTTTTAAGATTACTCAGCTTTATCAACGCCGCCGCCGCGAGAAACCAATCTGTCATAAGCTGTCTGCCTAATCTCGATCACCTTGCTTAAGCCACGCTTTTCAGCTTCTTCTAAATACTTGTTCCAAGCCTCATCTGTTAGCTCTGTATCACCAACATACCACTTAGAAATAGTTTCATCTATGAAAGTCTGAAGGCTTGTTCCGTACTGGGCAGATATCTCTTTTTCTTCTGTTGTGTGAGCAAGAGTGGGCATCTGAGGCAACACATTAACTGAATCCTGGTATAGCTTAAAGCCCTGAAGAGCTTCGGGAACCATACCTGCCATCTCAGCTTCCATGCTCATGGGAGCACCCTGCTCAAGCTGACCGTTCTTTCTTAGATACATGGGAACACCATTCTGGCTGTTTAGAACTGTATCTGTAAACTCGGGCTTGCCTTCTGCATTGATTACATAATCAACACCTTCCATACCATACCAGTATGTTAGCTTACCCTGATCTGTGAACCACCAGTCCATATACTTGATTGTCTCAACCAAGTATCTGTTTGTAACTGTGATACCCCAACCCTGGCCTCTCATCAAAGAACGAGAATCAACTTCTTTAACAACGCCGTTAATGTCAGCGGGAGGAACAATTGCAATCCACTCAAAATCCTGTGCCCATGCTTCATCTTTATGGTTTTCTTTTACTGACTTGTTGAAAGAACCTGTTGAAGAGAACCAGTCGTGAGTTGAACCGCCAAGGTTGTTACCTAGAAGAACTTCTCTCGCGTTCTGACGAGATGTGATTTCAGGGTCAATAAGACCTTCTTTTCTCCACTTGATAATGTTCTGCATAGCAACCTTCATAGAGGGCTCTGTCCAACCATGGTGAACCTTGTCGTCCTCGCCAATGTACCATCTGTCCATTGCATCCCAAAGCTGATACAAGCTGGTCCAATCATCTGTTCTGTGGAAGTAAGGAATTTCGTCCTTCTTGCCATTTCCGTTGGGGTCCTGATTTCTGAAAGCTGTAAGAACCTCGTAGTACTCGTCAACTGTTGTGGGAACCTTAAGACCTAGCTTATCAAGCCAGTCTTTTCTGATATACCATCCCTGAGAAACTATTGCATCGTATGTAGAAGGAATGCTATATAGCTTTCCGTCCTCAGCCAAAGCCTGAGCCTTAATTTCAGGATTCTCTTCAAAGTACTTTTTGATGTTGGGAGCATGTCTGTCAATTAGCTCGTCAAGAGGAACAAATACCGCATCGCCCGCACTATTCATTGTGCTGATGTTTGTTACAACGATATCAGCCATAGGATTCTTAGTATCACTAATCATTAGTGTATACTGCTGATTTGCATCCGAAATAGGAGCAACAAACTCGCTGGGCTTAACGTTTGTGTATTTGAATGCTTCCTGGAAAACATTCATGTTCTCGTAATCATAATCCTGAAGTAGCAAAGAAGGCTCAAAAACCTCTTCTGTTATCTTGCCGTCTTTACCCTCTTTCATAACCATTTCAACAGTAGCAAGGTCAGCACCTTCTTCATAGCTTAGGCCTTCTCCTCCACCATTGTTTCCGTCACAGCTTGCAAGCAATGTCAATGACATTACAAGGGCTAATGTGACACATAAAATTTTCTTGAGTTTCATTTTTTTATTCTCCTCCTTTAAAATATAATTATAATTACGCCGCAAACTCACCGCCGTAAAATAATTTTAAAACCTTTCCGGGCAATTTTCGCCCGATATGTATATTATAGCAAATAAATCCCCGTTTGTAAATAATTTTTTATGATTTTTTTACGAAAGTTTTATGTGTTTTCCGCTCTCTGAGTCGTATTTATAAGAAGCAGAGCCGTCAAGCGCAACATAAAAAACTCCCTCTGTTCCCTCTCCGGGCTTTTTCGCAGCTATTGCATAGCATTTTTTCCCTTCAATTTCTACTGTTTCAGGGTCAAAATACATCTGATATTCAACGTCGGCAGAAAGGCCAAGCTCTTCAGCAGAATGAAAATACAAAACTGCCACAGCAGCCTCTTTTGTAATGTTTCCGTCTTCACCGCGGTCAAGGCTAACTTTTGCAACAATTTTATCGTCTTTTTTGGCAGCAACTGCGCCGTCTTCTTCTATTTCAATTTCTTCGGGTTCTTCTAAAACTTCTCCTATTTCGCCGCCGTCTTCAATTCCAATTTCAACCTTTGGCTCTTCCTGATTGACAGGAGGCTTCGTATCATCATTTTTAGTTTCTCCGCAACCTGCAAAAGAAATAACAAGGCAAATAGCACATAAAATAAGAATAATTTTTTTCATAAATTACACCGCCTTTAAAATTTATAAATTACATCATTACGATAAATACAAGATACATTAAAGGAATTGTTATGACCGATAAAACCTGAGATATCATAGTCATTGACGCGCCTGTCTTAGTATCTCCGCCGTATGCCGCAGGATAAACGATTGTGTTCATCCCAAGAGGCGTTGCAAAGGTAACGAGCGCAAGGGTCATAATAATATCGTTTGCACCCAAAGCCTTTAAAACAAGCATCATAACCGCAGGGATACCAATAAGTCTTACAAATGCAACTATGTATACCTTGACATTTGTAAAAAGCTCTTTAAAATTATATCCACCTATTACAAAACCTGCAAGTATCATCGCAACAGGCCCCTGGCACTTTCCTGCATCGTCTAACGCTCCAACCACAAACTCAGGAACATACTTGGCCGCTCCCGTCAATCCCAAAACTACACCTATAGCCAATCCAACTATAGGAGGCGCCAAAAGACCTTTTTTCAAGTTAGCCAAAAGGCTTGCGCCCTGGTCTTTTGGTATTAATATGTAAAGTCCCCAGCTAGAACAAAACATCGCCACAAAGAATGTGAAAAGGGAATATTGAAAAAACATATCTTCGCCCCAAACGCCGAGGATAATCATATTTCCAACAAAGCCGTAGTTTCCGAATGTAAGAGCATACTTATAGATATTTCTCTGATATAGATCCTCCGCTGTTTTTGCATTTCTTACAAACACCATAGAGAGAAGATATGCCAGGGCAATAGCGCAAACAATAAACGCTAGTCCGTATAATATAAGAGGTGCATTATTGGAAAATGTTTCAACCGTACATTTTTTCATCTGTGTCGCCAACAAAAGCGCAGGACAAAAAATCCATGTCTCCATTTTTGCCATTACCGTTCCCGAGTTTTCGGGCAAGATACTCTTTTTCCTTAATATAAACCCGACCATAATAAGAATAAACATCAACAGCATCTGCTTAACCGTAAGCAAAAAAATCTCCATTAAAAAATCCTCCCCTATTATTCACATCTGTCTTAAAAGTATAACACAAACCACACGAAAATGCAACACATTTTCCCTGTAAATATATTGTATTTTTATTATTTCTGTGCTATACTTACCTAAAGGAGATTTTTTTATGGAAAATGTTGTTGTTAAAAATAATATATACAAAACAAAGATTACATCTTTCGGCTCAAGCGGCGAGGGAATCTGCCGTATAAACGGTTTTACTGTTTTTGTTTTTGGCGGTGTTTTAGAAGATGAATGCGAAGTAAAAATACTAAAAGTAAACAAAAGCTATGCCTTCGGAAAAATTGTAAACCTTATAAAGCCCTCCCCCTATCGCACGGAGCCCAAATGCGAAATAGCCGAAAAATGCGGCGGATGTCAGCTCATGCATATTGATTATGCTTTTCAGCTTCAGATGAAAAAGAAAATCGTTTCAGATGCGCTTGAAAGAATAGGCGGTTTTCCCTGTTTAGAGGTAAAAGATGTTTACGGAATGGAAAACCCGTACAGATACAGAAATAAAATGCAGTTTCCCGTCTCTTCAGGAAAAGAAGAAGATGTTGTGTGTGGATTTTTTAAAGAAAGAACTCACGAAATAATCCCCATCGATGATTGCATAACAGGGCCTGAGGTTTCAAAAAGAATTATCAGTGCGACAAAAAAATATATGCACTATGCGCAGATTTTGCCCTATAATGAAGAAACTCATACCGGTATCGTGCGTCATATATTTGTAAGAACGGGAAAGTCTGGGGTTATGGTCACTTTGGTGTGCACAAAAATGCCGAAAGACACAGACCTTTTTGTAAAACTCATAAGAGAAGAATGCCCCGAGGTTTCTTCTGTTTTTGTAAATATAAATGATAAAAGGACAAACCTTATACTTGGCGACAAGTTTGTTTCGCTTTTTGGGTCTGCCACCATATCCGACACGTTAGACGGCTTGGTTTTTGAAATTTCAGCCAAAAGCTTTTATCAGATTAACCCGAAGCAGACAGAAGTTTTGTATAACACAGCAGTAAGCTTTGCAGATCCCGATGAAAACGACACAGTATTTGATTTGTACTGCGGAACAGGCACAATTTCTCTTTTTATGGCTAGACGCGCAAAAAAGGTTATTGGAATAGAAATCGTTGAAGAGGCTATCGAAAATGCACGCGAGAACGCAAAAAATAATAATCTTACAAATCTTAATTTCTATGCAGGAGATGCCGGAAAAACAATAGATTATTTATACGAAACGGGCGAAAAAGCGGATATCGTTGTTTTTGACCCGCCAAGAAAAGGCGCAGATGAGCTTACGCTTTCTACAATAATTAAAATGTCACCAAAGAAAATTGTGTATGTTTCATGCAATCCCGCAACGCTTGCAAGAGATTTAAAATACCTTGCCGAAAACGGTGGTTATTATCCGAAAAAAGTCCAGCCCGTAGATATGTTTCCGCATACTTATCATGTCGAGACTGTTGCATTATTAGAAAAAACAAAATAAAAAGCGCCCTGCAGGGCGCTTTTTATTATACCATCTTGAATGGATCTAAAATTTCTTTTAGCTCTTCTTCATCCATTATTTTATTTTCTAAAACTACTTCTTTGATTTTTTTGTTCTCACGAAGTGCCTCTTTTGCAAGAGAAGAAGACTTTTCATAACCTATGTGGTTACAAAGCGCCGTTGCAAGACCAAGGCTTGATTCAACCTGTTCTCTGCACACATCCTCGTTAGCTGTAATGCCGTCTATGCACTCTTTAACAAAGATTTCTATGCCGTTTGTAAGTGTTTCAACAGATTCAAACAACGAACGGAACACTATAGGCTCAAAAGCGTTTAATTCAAGCTGACCCGATTCAGCCGCAAGAGTAACAGTTGTGTCGTGTCCGATTATGTTAAATGCTATCTGACTTACAACCTCAGGAATAACAGGATTAATCTTGCCCGGCATAATAGATGAGCCGTTCTGCTTAGCAGGAAGATTAATTTCACCAAAACCTGTTCTTGGACCTGATGACATAAGTCTTAAATCATTTGCAATTTTTGAAATGGTAACCGCCGCACTCTTAATAATTCCCGAAACATACACAAAACCGTCAAGATTCTGTGTTGCATCAATAAGGTCATCTGCCTGAACAAAATTAATGCCTGTAATATCCGAAATGGTATCTGCTATATTTGATATGTACTTTTTGTCGGCATTAATACCCGTACCAATTGCGGTACCACCCATATTAAGCACGCTCATCTCTTCGATGGCACTTTTAAATCTTCTTATGTCTCGGCTGACTGCAGAGGCAAAGGCATTAAATGTCTGCCCTAAAGTAATCGGAACAGCATCCTGCATCTCGGTTCTGCCCATTTTTATAACATCTTCAAATTCCTTTGCTTTTCTTAAAAATGCATCTCTTAGCATTTCAAGCTTTGGTATTGCATTTTTAAGCATTCTCACAAGCGCAATTTTACCTGCACTGGGGTAAGCATCATTAGTTGACTGGCCACAGTTTACATGGTCATTCGGGTGAACAATATTGTACTGTCCTTTATCCCCACCCAAAATTTCTATTGCACGGTTTGCAATAACTTCGTTTGCATTCATATTAAAGGAGGTTCCTGCACCGCCCTGAATAGCGTCAACAATAAAATTATCAATAAATCGTCCGTCAAGAATTTCCTTGCAGGCTAAAATAATTGCATCTGCTACCTCAGGCTTCAAAGCGCCAGCCTCTTTATTTGCCATAGCAGCTGCCATCTTGACCTGAACTATACCTGTAATCATTTCGGGATGAACCTTTGTGCCCGAAATCTTGAAATTTTCATATGCACGCAAAGACTGCACTCCATAGTATGCATCTATCGGCACCTGCTTTTCACCAATAGCATCTTTTTCAGTTCTGTAAACGATTATGTGGTTTTTCATATAAGTTCTCCTTATCGCTGATTTATGATTAAATTTTACAAAATTTACAAATCATCTTGTATTGAATATACCACATTTTTTTGCTATAATCAAATATATATTTTTCTATGTTTTATATAACTTTAAAGTTATATACTTAGCTTCAAAAAAGCCCACTCTTCCGAGCGGGCTTTTGTTATTATTTTTCTAGTTTAAACGGGCCAAAAAACTCCGGACGATGATAATCAGGTTCAGGAGTATTAACAGGATAGTAAGTTACATAATGCCTGTGATCCGTAGCATCTCCGCACTTATAAAAATTACCTTTAAACTCATCATTTATTCCGCCTGCTTTGCGGCAAAGAAATTCGAAAGGAATTGTGAATGTAAGCACCCACTTTTCACCATCTACATAAGTCTTAACATCAAAAAACTTCTTATCTTCTTTGGGGTTTTCATAATTATGTCTGTCTGTGCAGGCACCTAAATACATTGTTCCAAAGGGGTTAAATTCGAAGTTTATATAATGAGGATCTTCATTGTTTGGTTTAATAAAAAACTCCATACAGCTGTCAACACAAATATCGTCATTTTGTACTCTTTTTCTTGCAATAATCGGATTTTCATCAGTTTCCATTCTTACAAATAAAGCCTCTCCGTTATGTAAAACACGCGCAGTTGTCTTGGGTTTATAGCTGAATTCAGGCCAGTTTATAACCTCTAAAGAAGCAACCTCTGCCTTCTCCCATTCAGCTGAAAACATATCAGGGCACTTGTCACACTTTTTTATTAAGTACATACTAATCTCTCCTTTTTTGAAGTTCTATAAAAGTATATCACAGACAAAAACTCAAGTCAAGATAAAAGCTTTCTTATATAATAATAACACGGAAATATTACCGTGAGCATCGCACCAATCCATGCCATAGGCTCCATAAAAAACAAAGCTTCTTTTCCGACCATATAAAACATGCCCTTTGCCATAACTACACGGACTACCGCCTCGCAAAATCCCGAAAGCATTGACCAAAATGAATTTCCTATTCCCTGAAGAGTGCATCTGTAAGAATAAATCAGGTTTAACGAAAAAACAAACAAGACCATTATCATATAAAAGCGGTGTGCAATCTCAAGAGAGCCTTGTGCTCCCGCCTCATTTGAGTCTATAAAAAGGCTTAAAAGAGTTTTTCCCAATGGAAGCATAATTAACGCCACAATAACCGAAGATGCTACCGCTAAAACCTCCGAGGTGTGAAACCCTTTTTTCACTCTGTCATATTTTTTTGCGCCGAAATTCTGTGATGTAAATGTTGTAAAAGCGCCTCCTAACGAAAGAGCAGTGCTTTCCATCAAGCCATAAAGCTTATTTGTTGCAGTATATCCCGCAACAAACATACTTCCCTGAAGATTAATTGTCGACTGCGCAATCATTCCTCCAACAGAAATGATTATGTGCTGAAACGAAAGGGGTATCCCAAATTTCAGCATTTCGAAAGACATCTTTTTATCAAGCTTAAAGTACTCTTTTTTTATGTTAATGATTTCTATTTTCCCAATTTTGAAAACACAATACAAAAACGAAACCATCTGTGCCGTAAGCGTGGCTATTGCCGCTCCCAAAACACCTAACTTAAACACCATTACGCATAAAAGGTCTAATAAAATATTGCAAACTGCCGCTATTATCATAGCTACAAGAGGAGTTTTTCCATCGCCAAAGGCCCTTAAAACAGCCGCCGCCATATTATATGCAGAAATAATTAATGTCCCCGCGGTCATCG
>CALAUK010000119.1 GCA_937892135.1 uncultured Clostridia bacterium
TGGGAGATTTTGCTGTTATCAACGAGATATATGCAAGTTATTTTTCAGCTCCGTATCCGGCTCGTTCCTGTGTTGAAGTTGCAAGACTTCCAAAGGATGTATTAATAGAAATTGAGGCAATAGGATTAAAGTAATATGAAAAACCATGATCTGCTGTTATAACAATAAGTGTATCCTCTGTAAGGGCACGAACACCGGTACGGGAAGTAAGAGAAGTAAAGGGCTCATTGAAAGCAATATGACCATCTACGCCGCTTCCGCCAAGGAAAAGGTCGATGCCACCGTAGGATTTGATTTTATCTTCGTAACGCTGACACTCAGCTTCTAAATCTTCAGCCATACCATTTAAAATGTTAACATTCTCACTTGGGATATCAATATGGTTGAAGAAGTTGTCATGCATAAAATACCAGTAGCTCTGATCGTGCTCTCTGGGAAGTCCTACATATTCGTCCATGTTGAAAGTTACCACATTTTTGAAACTAACGGTGCCGGCTTTATTCATCTCAATCAGCTTTTTGTATACACCAAGAGGTGATGAACCGGTAGGCAGTCCAAGTACGAAAGGACGGTTTTCTTTGTGATTGTTGATTGCGCAAGCGATGTGATTCGCTGCCCATGCAGACATCTCGTCATAGTTGTCCTTAATAATAAGTTTCATTCCTGATCACTCTCCAAATTAAATTATTTTTTATAAAAAATCTAAACCAATATATATTATACACCCATTTTTTTTTCTTGTCTAGCATTTTTTTTGCTTATATTAAAAAAATTTTTCCTTTTTTTGCTCTGTCAAAGAAAGTTAATTTATTAAAGCTATTGAACTTTTAATATTAGTGTGCTACAATAAAAAATGTATTTTTTTCGTATATGTTGCTGAAAAAGAGAGGCGTGAAAATATGGATAGTATAAAGCTTAAAGCTTATGCAAAGATTAATCTGTCGCTTGATGTTAAGGGAAAGCGCGCTGACGGATATCACGAGGTAAGCATGATAATGGCAAGCATAAGTCTTTGTGATGAGGTTTGCCTTTTTAAATCTTCGGATATAAGCCTTGAGATAAGAAATTCTTCTGAATTATCTTCAGAAGATAACATAATGATAAAGGCGGCTAAAAAGTTTTTTGAAAAAACAAAGATTAACTCGGGCGTCCGTATGGTGCTTGAAAAGAATATTCCGATTGCAGCAGGAATGGCGGGTGGGAGCACAGATGCAGCGGCAGTTTTAAAAGGTCTTAACGAGATATATAACACAAACCTTACAGAAGACGAGCTTTGCATGATTGGTCTTGAGCTTGGCGCAGACGTTCCGTACTGCATTAAAGGCAAGGTTATGCTCTCTGAGGGAATAGGAGAAAAGCTTAGCTTAATAGGTGATATAAAGGACTTATATGTTGCGGTTGTTAAAACAAAAGAGGGGCTTTCTACGGGTGTTATATATAATAAAATTGACAGCGAGCAAAACTTACACAGTCCCGATAATGAATTTTTGACAAACTGCATTAAACGAAAAGACTATGCTTCCTTATGTAAAAATATGAAAAATGTTATGGAGCAGGTCAGCATAAAAGAAATTCCTGAAATTGCAGAAATTAAGGAAGAGCTTATAAAAAAAGGTGCGCTTGGTGCTATGATGAGCGGTAGCGGGCCAACAGTTTTTGGAATATTTGAGAAAAAAGAAGATTGTATTAAAGCTGTTAATGATATGAAAATGAAGTATTTTTCGTGCCTGGCAGAATTTATATAAAGAAGAAAACCACAGGAGAACCTGTGGTTTTCTTTTGTGATTGGGGGATTATATTAGGACGAATCTGAAAGATTCGTTAGGGGCTATTTAAGAGGCCGTCCCTGTGCATCAAAAGGGACTCTTCCTTTAAGAATTCTTATTCCATCATAAATAGGGAGAAGAACGCCTATCGGTAAAAACATTATAATGGGAAATATAGTCCAGAAGCATGAAAGGGAAATTATAATCTCAAACATAGCTATATGGTAATTTCCAAGATACAAACGGCCCAAAGCAAAAAATGGAAAAACAATCTGCAAAATTCCTGCTAAAATCCTTGATTTGCGCTTTTCTTCCTGCGCGGGCGAGGATTTTTCTCTTTTTATTTCCTTGCCGATTTTTATATTAGGGTCATTTCCGCACTGTGTGCAAAGAGGGCACAGTTCATCCATCTCAGCACCGCAATTTTTGCAAAACATATATGTCAGCCTTTCGTAATCTTAATCACATCTTAATTATAGTTTAAATGCTTGTTAAAATCAAGTGCTTTTGATGTTTATATACATAATGTTTACAGTTGTTCATATTTTGTTAAAAAATTATGGTGCAAGATGTTTTGCCCTGGTGAGATGGTAGTTGTATTTAACCTCTGCTGCCTTTATCTGATATGAGTAAAGGTCAATAAGAACAGGATCGGTGGCAAAAACAAAATTTGTCATAGCTGTTTCAAGCTCGTTTTTAGCGCGCTTTAAATCTGAAATAATTTCCTTTTTTTCGGGTTCATCTTTTTGTGTATCTTTTTTTGGAAAAAACTTTTTTGTATATATAAGAAAACTATTCATAGCTTGCCTCCTTTTTTTATTCGCAAATTCTATATATTTATTATATTTAAAAAAATTTCCTTTATACCCGTTAAAGCTGTGTTTTTGTGAACTAAAAATTGACAGAAAAATATTTTTTTGGAAAATTTTTGAAATTCTATTGATTTTTAAAATGAAATATGGTAAAATATGGTAAACTCGAAAGAGAAGAAAAAAATAAAAAGGAGATATTGGTAATGGAAAAGAGTATTTCGGTATTAATTGCGGATGGAAATGAAAAGTTTGCGAATTCAGTGAGGGATTTTTTAACATGTCAGGAGGGTATAGATGTTAAAGCTGTTGTGACAAATGGTCGCGATGCTTACGAGAAAGTGATTGAAACAAAGCCAGATGTTATGTTGATGGATATGATAATGCCATATGTTGATGGTTTGGGAGTTTTAAAAAAGATTAAGACCTCTAACCTTGAAAAAGAGCCTGTTGTTATGATGCTTTCGGGGATTTATCAGGAAAAAGCACTTGAACAGGCTTCGGCACTTGGGGCAAATTATTATATGATTAAGCCGATAGATCTGGAAAATCTTGCAGACCGTATAAGAGAATTTTCAGGAAGAGGAATGGGCGTTAACATACTAAGTTCAGGCTCTGTAAGAGACGGAGAATTTACTGACTATGAAATTGAAAGAATAGTGACAGATATTATACACGATATAGGAGTGCCTGCACATATTAAAGGTTATCATTTTATAAGAAGCGGTATAATAATGGCGATAAAGGATATGGAAGTTATAAATCATATAACAAAGCAGCTTTATCCTGATCTTGCAAAGATGTATAAAACAACACCGAGCAGAGTTGAAAGAGCTATACGCCACTCGATAGAGGTTGCGTGGAACAGAGGATATAACGAAACTGCACAGAAGCTTTTTGGATACAGCATATCCTCCGACAAAGGAAAGCCTACCAATTCAGAATTTATTGCAATGATTGCAGACCATATAAAACTAAAAATTTCAAGACCTGTTAGCACTTTTTCAAGATAAAAATAAATCCCGTTGAAAATCAACGGGATTTATTTATTTAAATAATTTGCGGTTTCTTACAAGATAGTAAAGTGGCAGACCCAGAATATAAAGAACTAAAACTTCTCCAATTCCTACGGTAAGCACACAATATAAAACAGAAAACATATTTTTGTATGTGCCGGTTATAAACGGAAGATAGCTTCCCACAATAAAAGCATTAGACAAAATAGTGGGAAGAGGGAAAAACATCAGGGTAAGCTTGTTTTTTCTGAAAAACTCTCTCATACTGTAGGTCAAAACTGCTGCAAGAACTGTTGCAAAGGTGCCTAAAATCAGGTCAAACATATTTACTCCGTAGGGCGAAAACAGATTTGCCATAAAACAACCAACAGATACGCCCACCGCACACGTCGGGGAGAATAGGCACATCACCATAAGAGCTTCTGAGATGCGGAACTGAATGGGGCCGTATGAAAGTGCATTAATGCCCGGAGTGAGAGCGAGGCACACATACAGAGCGCAAACAAGCGCGCCTTGCGTAAGGCGCAAAATACTGTTTCTTTTTTTCATAAAATTATCTCCTTTAGTTTTGTTTTAGGTGAGGAAGGTCTCGAACTCACCGATATCGATGTTAATTGTAACATATATTGAGTTTTTTTTCAAGAAAAATATTCTTTTTATCTTGCAAGTTTAAAAATATTGTGATAAAATTATCATATGCGGAATTTTAGTTCGTAAAATTCTGTGACATATCGTAAAAAATGCGTTTTAACGCTTAAAAAGGAGTAGGAAAAATGGATAAAGAAACAGTTATTCAAAAAATTCAGGAAGTTGGCCTTGTAGCCGTTGTTCGTGCAACTTCTGCAGACCAGGCAAAAAAAATTACGGATGCTTGTATTAAAGCAGGCATTGCGGCTATTGAAATGACTTTTACAGTTCCCGAAGCAGACCAGGTTATCCGCGAGGTTGCTAAAACATACTCACCCGAGCAGATTATTTTGGGCGCAGGAACTGTTATGGATGCTGAAACAGCAAGAATTGCTATCCTTGCAGGTGCTCAGTACATAGTAAGCCCTTATTTTGATGAGGACACAGCAAAGCTTTGTAACAGATACAGAGTGCCTTATATGCCCGGCGTTATGACAATTAAGGAAACTGTTGCCGCTATGGAGGCGGGTGCAGACATTATTAAGCTGTTCCCCGGAGACACATTAGGTCCTAAGATGGTTAAGGCTATTCACGGTCCCATTCCTTATGCAAAGATTATGCCTACGGGTGGTGTTGATGCAGATAATGTAGGTGAGTGGATTAAAGCCGGTGTTGTTGCAGTTGGTGCAGGCGGAAGCTTGACTGCAGGCGCAAAGACAGGTGACTACGAAAGCATCACAACTATTGGTAAGAAATTTATTGAAAATATTAAAAAAGCCCGTGCAGAGCTTAAGAAATAATATTGGTACTGGAGGAGAATGAAATGAAAAAGATTATTACTTTCGGCGAAATTATGATGAGATTGCAGACTCCCGGCTTTAAAAGATTTATTCAGGCTCAGGAGCTTGAGATGACTTTTGGCGGCGGTGAGGCGAATGTTGCAGTTTCTCTTGCTAATTATGGAATGGATGCAAAATTCGTAACAAAGCTTCCCGAAAACCCCATCGCTGATGCTTGTATGGCTGAGCTTCGCAAGTTAGGCGTTGACACAAGCTTAATCACAAGAGGCGGAGACAGAGTTGGTATTTACTTTGCTGAAAAAGGTGCTTCTCAGCGTGCTTCTCAGGTAGTTTACGACAGAGCAAACAGTGCTATTGCACTTGCAAAGCCTGAAGACTTTGACTGGGACAAAATCTTTGACGGAGCAGACTGGTTCCACTTTACAGGTATTACTCCTGCTCTTTCTGACGTTTGCGCAGAGATTTGCCTTGAGGCTTGTAAGAAAGCAAAGGCTAAGGGCGTACAGATAAGCTGTGACCTTAACTTCCGTAAAAAGCTTTGGACAAGCGAAAAAGCAGGAAAAGTTATGGCAGGTCTTATGGAGTATGTTGATGTTATCATCGCTAACGAAGAAGACGCTGAAAAGGTATTCGGTATTAAAGCAACAGGTACTGATATTACTTCAGGCCAGATTTCTGATGCAGGATATCAAGATGTTGCAAAGCAGCTTGTAGAGCGTTTTGGCGCAAAGATGGTTGCGATAACATTAAGAGAGAGTATTTCAGCTTCTGTTAACAACTGGGCAGCTATGCTTTATGACGGAAAAGAGTTTTACAAGTCCAAAAAGTACAATATCAACATTGTTGACCGTGTTGGCGGCGGAGACAGCTTTGGTGGCGGCTTGATTTATGCTCTTCTAAGTGATTATTCAATGCAGGATACAATCGAGTTTGCTGTTGCTGCTTCTTGTTTGAAGCACTCAATCGAGGGAGATATGAACTTAGTTTCTGTTAAGGAAGTTTTGGCTTTGGCAGGAGGAGACGGCTCAGGCAGAGTTCAGAGATAAGTAATTTTAGAATTAATGTGCAATCGGAAATTCCGATTGCACATTTTTTGTTGACTTATGTTAAAAAAGGTGGTAAAATGAATTTCCAGGGAGGAGGGCGATAAAATGAAAAATTCTTTAAAATCGGTTTTTGTAGTCAGCGGAAGTAAAAATATTAAAGAGAATGTTCATAATTATTATGAGCTTTATTTTTTGCTTGACGGTCAGGCTGAGGTTTTTGTTGAAAACAGAACTCACTGTTTAAAGAAGGCTGACATTATTATAATGAAGCCAAATGTATTGCACAGAGCCCTTTCCCGTAAGGATTCAAAACAAGAGTTAGCTGCAGTTTATTTTGACAGGCAGAGTATAATTTCAAAAGAAATCCAAGAAAGGCTTGATAGTCAGCAAGGCGTTATTTCGTTGCCTCATACGGCATCAGAAAGAGTGCTTAAGCTTATAAACATCCTTTTAGATGAAACGGATAACGATTTATTTCATAACGCCTTTGTTAAGTCAGTTTTAAATGAAATGCTGATTTTTATTTTCAGAAATGAAAATAAGACTAATCAGGAAAGTGCGGGTGTGAGGTTTAAGAACATAGTTGATTTTGTTAAAGAGAACAGCCGTGGGGATATAACCTTGGTTTCGGTTGCGGAAAAGTTTTCTATAAGCGAGGCGCACCTTAGCAGAATTTTTAAGAAAAATACGGGCTTTAATTTCATTCAGTATGTTAATTATCAGAGAATTATATATGCCAAAAAGAGGCTTTCGGCAAGTGATATTCCAATTGGGGAGCTTGCGCTCTTGAGCGGATTTGAAAGCTCTACTCATTTCGGACGTGTGTTTAAACAGCTTATAGGCATATCTCCAAGTGAGTATAGAAAAAATCAAAAGGCAGATAAAATAAAAAAAGCAGAAAATTAATTTCTGCTTTTTTTATTGTGAATTTTCTTCGTTTTGAAGTACATTCAGCTCCATATAAAGTTCAAGAAGCTTTTTAAGATTTTTATCGCTTAAATTTGAAATATCAAGATACTTTGATTTATTGCTTATAATAACGCCCTTGAAGTTTTCAAGGTCTAATTTTCCGGGCTCAACTCCCAATATGTAATCACAGCTTACACCAAAAAGCCTTGATATATCAATAAGGGTTTCAAATGCAGGCATTCTTAAGCCATGCTCCCAGGCACAAAGGCAACCTCTTGAAACGTGCAGGGCAGAGGATAGCCTCTCCTGAGTATATCCCTTTTTAAGTCTTAATTCTTTAAAACGGGAAGAAAAAGCGTTTCTTACTCTTAAGGCTCTTTTCTCAAGTGTTCCTTCAAACATATTCTCTTCATTTAAAATCGGTTCGTTCATATAATCCTCCAAAAAACAACTGCAATTAGATTTTAACATAAAACATATTCTAATGCAATACATATAAGAAAAATGCAAAAAAAGCTATTGACAACAGGGGATTAAAGTGATATTATGAGTTTGAACTTTTAGGCGGAGGTTTTTGGCTTTGAAAAAACTATTTTTTGCAGTAGCATACTTTTTTAACTTTTATTTTGCCTTTGAAAATAAGAGTTGTTTTTGCTGCAAATAAGAGGTTTTATATAATTTGTCATTTTAACCTTGCGGCAAAAACGCTGCAGGGTTTTTATTTTAGAAAATACCGTTACAATTAGAAGCGGAGGAATATATTATGGTAATAGTATTAAAACAAAACGCAAATAAAAAGCAGGTTGAAGACCTGGTTTTATGGCTTCAGTCCAATAATGTGGTTGTTCATCCCACAATAGGTGAGTACCAGACTATTTTAGGCCTTGTCGGAGATACCAAGGCGATAGATGTTGATATGATTGACGGACTTGATGTTGTTGAATCCGTTAAGAGAATCAGCGAACCCTTTAAAAACGCTAACAGAAAATTTCACCCTGAAGATACTGTTATTGATATCCACGGAATTAAAATCGGCGGCGGAAATTTTCAGTTTATTGCAGGCCCATGCTCTGTTGAAACAGAAGAGCAGATTACAGATATTGCAAAAAAAATTAAAAAGGCAGGCGCAAAGCTTCTTCGTGGCGGCGCATTTAAGCCGAGAACATCGCCTTATGCATTCCAGGGCTTAAGAGATGATGGCTTAAAGCTTATGCTTGAAGCGAAAAAGCAGACGGGGATGCCTATTGTAACAGAGATAATGGACGCATCGCATATAGATTTATTTGACGATGTTGATGTTATTCAGGTGGGTGCAAGAAATATGCAGAACTTCGAGCTTCTTAAAAAGCTGGGCAAATTAAATAAGCCCGTGCTTTTAAAAAGAGGACTTGCAAACACTATTGAAGAATGGCTTATGAGCGCAGAATATATTATGTCGGGCGGAAATGAAAAAGTCATTTTGTGTGAAAGAGGAATAAGAACCTATGAATCTTACACAAGAAACACATTAGACCTTTCGGCAGTTCCGTTAGTAAAAGAGCTTTCTCATCTTCCTGTTATAGTTGACCCAAGCCATGCAACAGGCCTTGCAAGAATGGTTGAGCCTATGGCGGTTGCGGCTGCGGCGGCAGGTGCAGACGGACTTATGATTGAAGTCCATAACGACCCCAAAAAAGCATGGTGTGATGGTCAGCAGTCAATCACTCCCGAGCAGTTTGAGGTTTTAGTTAATAAGGTTGAAAAAGTAAGAGAAGTTGTAAGATAAAAAGAGGCAGCATAAGCTGCCTCTTTTTTTATTGCTTTTCTTCGCCTAAAACGAGCTTTATATCCATTGTTTCGTCGTTTCTTATGACGGTTACGGTAATTTCATCTCCCGCTTTATATTCGTCACGGACGGCATTTAAAGCTTCGATTGTTTTTGTTTCTTTACCCTGACATTTTATAATAATGTCGCCTCTTTGTATTCCTGCTTTATGAGCGGCAGAATCCTTTGTTACGCTCATTACAAGAATTCCTTCCTCGAGGTCATAGTATTTAGCCTCTTCGCTTGTGATTTCGTCTCCTATAATTCCAATCATAGGTCTTCCCTGAACGTGGCCTACTTCAATAAGGTCTTTAATAATAGGCTTTGCCACATCAGAGGGGATTGCAAAGCTTAAGCCCTCAACGCCGGTTGCCTGGAGCTTTGCGCTGTTTATGCCGATTACTTCGCCGTAAGAATTTACAAGTGCTCCTCCTGAGTTACCGGGGTGGGCAGAATGTCACTGCCTCCGATGTACATGATTTTACTTGGCTTTAAAAGGGGAGCTATTTATCAATTTTTTAAGATGTTTGGAACTATATTGATTTTAATAATTGCATCACTTCTTAAAGATAGATTAGGGTTACTTTTA
>CALAUK010000120.1 GCA_937892135.1 uncultured Clostridia bacterium
ATAATAAAAAACACCCTTGCGGGTGTTTTTTTATTATTCATTATCATCTTCTTCGTCAAAAAAGAATTCCATTTTTGAAACGGAAACTTCATAGGCGGTTTTTGTTACATTTGTAATCTCATCAAGCTTTTTTGTGTATTCTCTTGACTGAATTCGCCCTGTTACGCGGACTCTTGTTCCAACCGGAGCATCACGGCAGAATTTTGCATTTCTGCCCCAGGCTATTAAGGGTATGTAATCTGACTTATTATATGAGCGATTTACGGCGATCAATACATCTGCGATTTCGCGTCCGAACGGGGTGACACGATATGTTGGTGTTTTGCAGATATATCCGTCTAAAACGACAGTGTTTGGATTTTCTAGGCTTTCGGGGCTGTAAGAATCGATTTCTTTTGTGAAAACAGTAAGCACGAGGCGGTTTCCGTCTCCCGAATAATTGTTATAGGAGCGAAATTGCCCCGATATTTTAACATATTCACCCTCGCAAAGCTCAAGTTCGGGTGAAAAGAGCCTCTCCGAGATAATAACATTTATATTGTCGCAGGTTTCAGAAAGCCTTGGCACCTGCAGAGTGAAAATATAAAATCTTTCCGAATAAACCTCATGGCTTAAGGTTGGGTCAGTTATTATTTTGCCGCATATTACGGCGTGATTGTTTTCAATATAGTCACTCATATTTTTCTCCTTTCAGATATTTAAGCCGAGGTGAGAAGAGCCTCATAAGCCTTAAACTTGTGATGTTCTACTCACCTCGGCTTTATGCTATACATATTCACAGAAAGGGAAAAATATGACATAAAAAAAGACTCGTTTTAGCGAGTCTTTTTAATTTGCTTTAGCGTTTTTTGCATTTATATAAACCATAAGGTAGCTTATAAATGCTGCTGTGTTTACAAAAATGATTACTCCCGAGCAGATATACTCTATTAAAACAGGGGAGAAGAACATATTTCTGAACATAAGTACAATCGAGCAGACAACACTTAAAAAGCACGAGGCTTTTCCAAACCAGTTCGACGAGAAAATTTTCCTCTTTTGTTTATAAAGGATAAATGCACCAATCGCCAAAAGGATTTCCTTTATAAAAATGAAAGCGACAATAAGCGCAAGATACTTTTCCTCAAAAGCGATACATAAGAGCACTGCCACCTGCATAAGCTTGTCTGCCAATGGGTCTAACACCTTGCCCAAATCAGTAATCATATTAAATTTTCTTGCAATAAACCCATCTAAAACATCTGTCAGAAAGGATATTATCAAAATAACGAGTGCAATGTTTTTACCGTTATCTATGGGAGAAAGGTAAAAAGTCAAAAACATTGGCATCAGACAAATTCTGATAATGGTAAGAATGTTTGGTATGCTCACAGTTTCACCTCTGCTTTATTATATATTACCAGCTCATTACCTTGCAAAGCCTTATAAGGTCAGGGTTGAGCTCTTTTTTTGTTTCAAGACCTTGCTTAAGGTCGATATCTGTAATTTTATGGTCCTGCATAACGATAAGACGGTTTGTTTTTCCTGCCATAAGCGCTTCAACAGCCTTAAAGCCCATTTCGCTTGCTATAACTCTGTCTCTCGTTGTGGGGCTTCCGCCTCTTTGAAGATGACCTAAAACAGTAGCTGTTGTTTTAATACCGGTTCGCTTTTCGATTTCTTCAGCCATAGGAATAGCGCTTCCTGCACCCTCTGCAAGAATAACGAGGTAGTGGTTTTTGCCTCTGTGCTTGCCCTCTATAATCGGCTTTAAAACATCTTCATCAAAAGAAAAATTCTTTTCGGGGATAATAACAGCCTCTGCACCGCAGGCAATACCCACATTAAGAGCGATATACCCTGCATCACGGCCCATAACCTCAATAACCGAGCTTCTTTCGTGACTTATTGCAGTGTCACGGATTTTATCTATTGCATCTTTAACAGTGTTAAGTGCTGTATCATATCCTATACAGTACTCTGTACAGCCAATATCGTTATCTATGGTTGCGGGAATACCTATTGTCGGCATACCCAATTCAGAAAGCGCTCCTGCGCCACGAAAAGACCCGTCGCCTCCGATTACCACTATGCCGTCAAGACCAAAAATCTTTGCGACATCATAAGCTTTTTTTGTGCCCTCTTCGGTTTTAAACGCCTCGCTTCGTGCGGTTTGCAAGATAGTGCCTCCGCGCTGCAAAGTGTCGGACACTCCTCTGGCAGTAAGTTCAAAAATATCTCCTGAAATAAGGCCGTTATAGCCCTTTTTTATGCCCATAACCGTAAGACCGTTGTAGACTGCTGTTCTTACAACACTTCTTAAGGCTGCATTCATACCGGGTGCGTCACCGCCGCTTGTCAGAACACCTATTTTTTTAATCTCTGCCATAAAAATCACTCCAGTGAAAAAATTATTAAATAAAATTATTTTCGATAATAATTCCGTGAGCCTCAGTTATTTCAGACTCGGGAACAAGAACATCATAGCTGTCGTTTTCGGACTCGCTTGGCTTACATACAGGTCTTATTTTTACGGGAAGACCCTTTTCTTCCAAAAGAGAACGCAAGCTTTCAGCAGTTTCTTTGCTTTGCGCAATATAAACAACTGTCCACATTGAAAAAATACCTTCTTTCCGCAGAAGACAAGCCTCTGCTGTTTAGCATAAAAATACCTAATAACACTATTTTATACTATTTTTGACCTAATTGCAACATAATTTTTCTTACTCTGCCAAAATTTACTTTATTTTTACATTTTCTTCACCTATTACAGAGCCTAAGGCCTCTAAAAGCGAAGGAGAGTTTTTACAGAAAAGCTCTCTTGATACTTCTAAAACTTTTTTGGTTTTTTCAAAAAATACGCGCACAGGCATATCACCCTGATTTTTTGTAAGAATATCTTTTATTTCTTCCCACTTTGACTCATTTTCAGGGGAAAGTCTTAAATATAAAACCTCATTTTTGAAAATAACATTTTCATCAAGAGGGGAGACCGAGTCTAAAATAAGCTTTACCGGCTCGTCATCTCTTACAGATACTCTTGCCTTTAATAAAACAATTGAGTCCTCCAAAAGAAAAGATGTGTATTTCGCGTAGGACTTAGGAAAAACTATAACCTCTATGCTTCCTGTTAAATCCTCAAAGCCAAGGAAAGCCATCTGTGTGTTACTCTTAGTAGTTTTGTTCTTTCTTGAGCTAATTATACCGCCTATTGTCACAAAATCTCCGTCTTTTATAGGAGCATTTTGTTTTACTATGTATTCTCCGTCTTCGCCTACTGTGACAAGAGAGGTTATCTTATTTATGGTTGTTTTTGAAAACCTTTTTAAGTGGTCGGCATAATCTTCCAATGGGTGACCCGAAAGATAAAGCCCCATAGTTTCTTTTTCATAGCCTAAAAGCTCTTTTTTTGAAAATTCTGAAATGTTGGGATAATCTATCTCTAAGGCTGACTCGTCTGCTTCTTCAAACAAAGAAATCTGACCCTCTATATTATGCTTGTTTTCATCTGAAACTGCGCTTAAAAGATTTTCGTAAACCGCTAAAAGCTTTGAGCGGTAAACCCCAAAGCAGTCAAAAGCACCGCATTTTATAAGGTTTTCTACTGCACGCTTGTTTAAATCCTTGCCGCTCATTCTTTCGATGAAATTAAGAATGTCAGAAAACGGGCCGGACTTTTCTCTTTCCTCTTCAATCGAAATTAAAAACTTTCTGCCGATATTTTTTACAGCCTCAAGGCCAAAACGGATAGCGCCGTCTTCAACAGAAAAGCAGTAAAAGCTTTTGTTTATGTCAGGCGGAAGAAGAGAAAGCTTCATATCCTTTAAATCCTGTATGTAGCCAACTGTTTTGTCTGTATTATCCATAGTAGAGCTCATTAAAGCTGCCATATATTCAGCGGGATAAAAGGTTTTAAGAAAAGCCGTCTGATATGCGACAACTGCATAAGCTGCCGCGTGGCTTTTGTTAAAAGCGTAGCTTGCAAAATCCATAATTTCATCGAAAATGCTTGTTGCTACCTTTTCTGATATTCCGTTTGCGATTGCACCAGGGATAATAACATTTCCGTTTTCATCTTTCTGACCATAGATAAAATATTCTTTTTCCCTTTCCATAACATCGTGCTTTTTCTTGCTCATAGCACGGCGAAGAAGGTCAGCCTTTCCTAAAGAATAGCCTGCAAGCTTTTGCACAATCTGCAAAACCTGCTCCTGATAAATTATACAGCCATAGGTAACATCTAAGATGCTTTCAAGTGAAGAATGCTTATATGTTACCTTTTCGGGATTGTTTTTGTTTTTAATATACCTTGGAATCTGGTCCATCGGGCCGGGGCGGTAAAGAGAAATTCCCGCTATTATATCCTCCAGTGAGTTTGGAGAAAGCTCTTTCATAAACTCTCTCATACCCTCGCTTTCAAGCTGGAATATACCAGTAGTATTTCCCGAGGATATTAAATCATACACTTCTTTGTCATCATAAGATAGCTTGTCTAAATTTATTTTTATTCCCTTAACTTTATATATATTATCAATTGCATTTTTAATGACAGTAAGGTTTCTTAGTCCCAAAAAGTCCATCTTAAGAAGACCCAGCTCACCTAGGTTGTCCATGTGAAACTGTGTCGTGATAACGTCTTTACTTACCTGAAGAGGAACGTGCGTGTCAACGCTTTCACCCGAAATAACAACGCCTGCCGCATGAACGCCTGAATGACGGGGAAGACCTTCAACCGCCATGGCAGTATCTATAAGCTGTTTGATTGCCTCGTCCTCATCATACATTTTTTTAAGCTCGCCCGAGATTTCAAGAGCTGTTTTAATTGTCATTTTAGGGTCTGCGGGAACAAGCTTTGCGCAAACATCAACAACCGACAATGGCACATCAAGCGCTCTTCCGACATCACGGATTGCGGCTCTTGCCTTTAATGTTCCGAAAGTTATAATCTGCGCTACTCGGTCTTTTCCGTATTTTCTTATAACATAGTCAATAACCTCGCCGCGACGCTCGATACAAAAGTCCGTATCAATATCGGGCATACTCACTCTTTCGGGATTTAAAAATCTTTCAAAAAGGAGATTGTATTTTAATGGGTCAATCGTTGTAATGTCAAGGCAGTATGCAACAATGCTTCCGGCTCCCGAGCCACGCCCGGGACCTACGGGAATAGAATTGTCCTTTGCATATTTTATAAAGTCCCAAACGATAAGGAAATAGTCAACATAACCCATAGAGTTTATTACGCCAAGCTCATACTCTAATCTTTTTGTGTGCTCTTCTGTGACAGGAGAATATCTTTTATTAAGCCCCTCATAGCAAAGCTTTTTAAGATATTCAAAAGATGATAAATTATCAGGCACATCAAAACGGGGAAGGTATGTTGTGTCAAAATCAAAGGTGACATTACACATATCAGCAATTTTTTTAGTGTTCTCTAAAGCAGACGGAACGTTTTTAAAAAGCTCATACATTTCGTCCTGACTTTTCAGATAAAACTCGTCCGTTGAAAACTTCATTCTGTCTGTGTCGCCAACTGTTTTTCCCATCTGTATGCACATTAAAACGTCCTGATAAAAAGCATCAGACTTTTTTATGTAATGCGTATCATTAGTTGCAACAAGGCCAACGCCGATTTCATTCGCTATGCGGATAAGCATAGGATTTGTTCTTTTCTGCTCCTCTAAGCCGTGGTCCTGAAGCTCTATAAAGTAGTTTTCTTTTCCAAAAGTATCGCGGTACCAAATGGCAGTTTCCTTTGCCTTTTCGTAATTGTCCGAAAGAAGATTTGAGCAAACCTCGCCCGCAAGGCAGGCAGACATACAAATTAAATCGTCGTGATATTTTAAAAGAAGCTCACGGTCTACTCTTGGTTTGTAGTAATATCCGTCAATAAAAGCATCGGAAACAAGCTTAATAAGATTTTTGTAGCCGTTATTGTTTTTTGCAAGCAAAATAAGGTGATACATTTTTGAGTCAAATTCCTTTTGCTTATCAAAACGGCTTCTTTCTGCGACATACACCTCACAGCCGATAATAGGCTTTATGCCCTCAGCTTTAGCGAGTTTATAAAAATCCACCGCTGAATACATAACTCCGTGGTCTGTTACAGAAACGGCACTCATACCCATTTCTTTCGCAGTTTTAACGATATCCTTTATGGGAGCGGCGCCGTCAAGCAGGCTATACTCGCTATGCACATGAAGATGTGTAAAATCAGGAAAGCTCATAATGTTCACCTCTTATCATTCATAGTTTTTTGAAATTTCCACAAGCCTTGCTAGCCTGTGATTAACGCCCGATTTGCCTATGGGAGGATCTAAAAGCATACCAAGCTCAGTAAGCGATAAATCGGGGTTTTCAAGCCTTAAGACTGCGATTTCCTTTAATGTGTCGGAAAGCTTGTCCAAGGCATTTGCGGCAATTATTTTATTTATGGCATTAACGTGAGCTTCTGCCGCAGAAGTAATTTTTTTTATGTTTGCATTGTCGCAGTTTACGACTCTGTTTATGTTGTTTCGTATCTCACGCTCAATTTTTATATTATATAAATCCATCATCATATTTCCTGCGCCCAAAAGACCCATAATTTCGGCAATAGCCTCAAATTCTTTGATATAAACAACGAAGTTGTTTTTTCTTACGGTAAGCTTTGAAGCTATATTTGCCTCCGCAAGAAGCTCATATAAAAGGTCTGCCGATTTTGCGTGCTTTGTCACAAACTCTAAGTGATAATTCTTTTCAGGGTTTGAAACAGAGCCTGCCATAATATATGCGCCTCTTATAAAGCTTACCTTGCAGCAGTCCGACTCATAAATGTCTTTATCGGGGGAAAAGATGATATTTTTCCCGTCAAAAGGGAAACCGAAAAAATCGCAAAGTCTTGCTATTTCGTCGTGATCCTTTAATGTGAAAATATAACGCTGCCCCTCTCTTTCGGGGATAGTGATTTTCTGATTTAAGATATTAAGTGCCTCATCGCAAAGTTCTAAAAGGCGGTTAAACACTTCCTCAGTTTCGGATTTAATGGTTAAACGCCCGTTTTTATATGTTGCGCCAAAGCAAATAAGAGCGCAAAGCTCGCTTACATTACAGCACCAGCTTCCTGCGCTTTTTGATGTTATTATTCTTTTTGTTTCAGAAGCGTAAGACATATTCTCCCTCCGCAATATAAGAAAAATTCACTAATTATATTATACTTTATTTAAAATAATTAGTCAAGAAAAAGGGTATTTAAAAGAAAAAAGGAATTCAAATGAATTCCTTTTTTTAGCTTTAAAATTCTGCGTTTCCAACTGTTCTCGGATAAGCCACAACGTCTCTTATATTTGACATACCTGTAAGGTACATAATTGCTCTTTCAAAGCCTAAGCCGTAGCCTGCGTGCTTTGTTCCGCCGTATTTTCTTAAATCCATATACCACCAGTAGTCTTCTTCTTTTAATCCAAGCTCTTTCATACGAGCCGCTAAAACGTCATAGCGCTCTTCTCTCTGGCTTCCGCCGATAATCTCGCCAATTCCGGGAACAAGACAGTCCATAGCGGCAACAGTCTTTCCATCATCATTAAGACGCATATAGAAAGCTTTTATTTCCTTGGGATAATCTGTTACGAAAACGGGCTTTTTGAAAATTACCTCAGTTAAATATCTTTCGTGCTCTGTCTGAAGGTCTGAACCCCACTGGACAGGGTACTCGAATTTGTCGTTGTTTTTCTTTAAAAGTTCAATAGCCTCTGTGTAGGTAACTCTTCCGAAATCGGAGTTTACAACGCTTGTAAGTCTTTCTATAAGGCCCTTGTCAACAAAATTGTTAAAGAAAACAATCTCTTCGGGAGCGTTTTCCAAAACATAAGTTATAACGAATTTTAACATATCCTCAGCAAGTGCCATATCGTCGTTAAGGTCTGCAAATGCGATTTCAGGCTCAATCATCCAGAACTCTGCCGCGTGCCTTGTTGTGTTTGAATTTTCGGCTCTGAATGTAGGTCCGAATGTGTACACATTTCTAAACGCCATAGCATAAGTTTCTGCGCTTAGCTGACCGCTTACTGTAAGGTTTGAGCTTTTTGCGAAAAAGTCTTTTGAAAAGTCAACCTGACCGTCCTCTGTCTTTGGAAGATTATCCATATCAAGAGTTGTAACTCTAAACATTTCGCCCGCACCCTCACAGTCGCTTGCTGTGATAATTGGAGTGTGCGCATACACAAAGCCTCTTTCGTTAAAGAACTTGTGAATAGCGTATGCTGCAAGGCTTCTTACACGAAATACCGCAGAAAATGTGTTTGTTCTGGGTCTTAAATGCGCAATAGTTCTTAAAAACTCAAGAGAGTGGCGCTTTTTCTGCAAGGGGTAGTCGGGAGTTGAAGTTCCTTCAACCTCTATTTTTGTTGCTTTAAGCTCAAAAGGCTGCTTTGCCTCGGGAGTTAAAACCAAAACGCCCTCGATATTAAGAGCCGCACCAACATTCATTGCTGCAATCTCTTTATAGTTTTCAAGGTTTTCGCTTTCAAAAACTATCTGGATATTCTTAAAGAATGTTCCGTCATTAATTTCGATAAAACCGAATGCATTTGATGCACGGATTGTTCTTACCCAACCTGAAATACTAACTTTTTTGTCAGAAAACTGGTCGGGGAAAGCATAAATTTCTTTTACTGTTGTTTTCACAGACTATTCCTCCGTTTTTATATAGTAAGTTAAATTGATTACAAAAGAGTAATTCCCGCTTTTTCACAGGTTTTAATTGTTTCATCGTCCCATATGCTCGACTGAACCTCGCCTATGTGCGCACAGCCTAAAATAAGCATACATAGTCTCGACTGACCGATACCGCCGCCGATTGTTAAAGGAAGCTCGTTATTTAAAAGCATTTTGTGGAATGTAAGCTCGCGTCTTGCCTCGCAGTTTGCAAGTTTAAGCTGTTTTGAGAGGCTCTCGGAGTCAACTCTTATTCCCATTGATGAAATTTCGAGTGCTCTTCCTAAAGTTTCGTTCCAGAAGAAAATATCTCCGTTAAGCTGCCAGTCGTCATAATCGGGAGCTCTGCCGTCGTGAGGCTTGCCGCTTTTTAGTTTTCCACCGATTTGCATTATAAATGCAGTTTTGTGTTCTTTTACAAAAGCATTTTCTCTTTCGCTTCCTGTCATATCAGGATACATATCCTCAAGCTCCTGAGTTGTTATAAAGCTTATTTCTCTTTTAAGATTATTTTTAAGCTGAGGATAGCGCGCGTGAATCTGCTCGTTAGTGTCGCAGATTGCGCCAACAATTAAAGTAACAACCGATTTTAAATACTCTAATGTGCGCTTCTCGGGAGTTATAATCTTCTCCCAGTCCCACTGGTCAACATATATTGAATGAACATTGTCTAAGTCTTCGTCTCTTCTTATTGCATTCATATCTGTATAAAGACCGTTGCCAACAGAAAAGTTATATCTTTTAAGGGCAAGTCTTTTCCATTTTGCTAATGAATGAACAATCTGAGCATCTTTTCCAACAGCGGGAATGTCAAAGGTTACGGCTCTTTCAAAGCCGTTTAAGTTATCGTTAAGCCCCGAATCCTCTGTAACAAAAAGGGGAGCAGACACTCTTTTTAAGTTAAGAGCCTCTGAAAAGTCTTTCTGAAAAGTGGATTTTATATAGGCAATCGCCCTTTGCATATCATAATTATCAAGAGGAGGACAATACCCCTCTGGAATTGTGATTTTATTCATAAAGGAAATCTCCCTTCTGACAGGAATTTTTAAATAAAATAATTCAACCTATATTATAACACGCGAGATAGTAAAATGCAAGGGAAAATATAAAAAAATCCCACAACCGAAGTTGTGGGATATAGTAGATAAAATAATTATCTCTTTGAGAACTGAGGTGCACGACGTGCGGCTTTTAAACCGTACTTCTTTCTTTCCTTCATTCTCGGGTCACGTGTTAAGAAACCTGCTTTCTTAAGAGCGGGACGGAATTCTGCGTCTGCCTCAAGAAGTGCACGTGCGATACCAAGACGGATAGCACCTGCCTGGCCTGTGAAACCACCGCCGGAAACGTTAGCAATAACGTCAAACTTTGTGTTAGTCTCTGTAAGAGTCAAAGGCTGACGAACGATTACTTTTAATGTTTCAAGACCGAAATAGTCATCAATGCTTCTTTTATTGATTGTTACTTCACCTTTGCCGGGCACCAAACGTACTCTTGCAACGGAGCTTTTTCTTCTACCTGTACCGTAGTAAAATGTTTTTTCTGCCATTTTCGTCATCCTCCTTCTTATTTAATCTCGCCTGTCCAAGCTTCGGGCTTCTGAGCTGCGTTTTCGTGCTCGCTGCCCTTGTACACGCGCAATCTCTTAAGAGCGGATGCGCCAAGTGTATTGTGGGGAAGCATACCCTCAACAGCCATATACATAGCCTTGTCGCTGTTTTCAGCCATCAAGTTCTTATACTTGATTTCCTTAAGACCGCCAACCCAGCCTGTGTGATAGTAACGGATTTTCTGGTCTAACTTCTTACCTGTTAAAACTGCTTTGTCAGTATTAACAATGATTACATAATCGCCGCAATCAACATGAGGTGTGAATGTGGGAAGATGTTTACCTCTTAGGATGGAAGCAGCAGCTGCTGCAACTCTGCCAAGGGGCTTATCTGTTGCATCTATAATGTACCACTTTTTGTTGTCGCCGGCTTTAGCCATATAGCTACTCATAACAATTACCTCCTCGAAAAACTTCTGTAATTTATTTGCCGAAAAATCGGCATTTATTGTTACCTAGGATATTGTAATACAAAAAGTTTCCTTTGTCAAGCACTTTTTTAAATTTTTTTAATATACTTTTTTAAAACTCGTTTTTTCTCGTTCTTTCTCGTTCTTACTCTCGAATGCTCACTTTTAATTTTTAAAAAATTATTAAAAAATAAACCTTTGCAGTGCGCAAAGGTTTGTTTTTCTTATTCTATTTCAATAATTTTAAGCTTAATAACTCCGCCGGGAGTTTCAACTGAAACCTCATCGCCAACTTTTTTATTAAGAAGCGCTTTGCCGATGGGGGACTCGTAAGAGAGCTTGTTGTTTGAAGGGTCAGCCTCAGTAGGACCAACAATTGAATAAGTTTCTTCCTCTTCAAACTCCTCGTCATAAATTTTAACTGTGCTGCCCACGCTTACAGAATCTTTAGCACCTGCATCATCTTTAATTACGCGCGCAACCTTAAGCATTCCCTCAATCTGAGCAATTCTGGCTTCAACCTGAGCCTGTTCATTTTTTGCTTCATCATATTCGGAGTTTTCTGAAAGGTCACCAAAGGAAAGCGCCTGCTTAATCTTTTCTGAAACCTCTTTTCTTCTGACAAGCTTTAATTCGTCAAGCTCATCCTCTAATTTTTTAAGACCTTCTGCCGTCATCAAAATTTCTTTTGCATTAGCCATTTTAAACTACTTCCTCCTAAAACGCCGTTTGGCGCCTAAATTACATTTTGGGATATAACTCCATAAATTATACAGTAAAGAGTGCTAATTGTCAAGTCTTATTTTGCTTTTTGCACAAAAAGTTTTAAACTTACCTCCAAAAAAAGATAAAAGACTTATGATTTCTTCCTTGTTATCCGCATATGAATTTGAGGCATAAAGTAAAAACTCTATGCATATGTCGTTAAACTCTCCGAAGTACGGAAGAATTTTATTGTATGTCTGCGGAAGAGTGAACTTTAAAGCGTTCAGGCAGTGGAATGGGTAAGTTTTCGTAAGGTCAACAACAATCGTTTTTTCTGAAAAAGATATATTGGAAGGCTCGCTAAGCAGTAAAAGAAAATCGCAGGAATTTGCAGAAGTCAGTTTTGTTGAAATTTCTGCGCTGAGACCATATAGATTTAAAAGCTTTTCTGAAAAGGCACTAAGCTCTTCTTCTGATATACCGATTATTGTTATGTTTGAAAAAAACCTCGCAAGGT
Organism: uncultured Clostridia bacterium; assembly: GCA_937892135.1. Classification (GTDB taxonomy): domain Bacteria; phylum Bacillota; class Clostridia; order UBA1381; family UMGS1253; genus CAKSHP01. Next base: position 11,915 of record CALAUK010000120.1, read on the forward strand.
CAGTTAAAACTTCAAAGCCTGTGTGGTTGAAGTTTTTCTGATACAGTGCGATTTTTGCATCCTCATAAGGAATATGGCATTGTTTTGACAAAGAAAGCGCGCCCTCGGCCGCAAACTTTTTTATAAGCTTTTTTCCGTCGGGATGATAAAAATGAAGCTTTAACCTTATAAATTCGGGGCAGTCGGTTATGCCGGAAAGATATATACAAAAAACCGATGCTCTGTTTAAAGCCGCAAGAATTTGTTTGGCAAGCTTTTCTTTTTTTCTCTCCGATAATAAATAAAACTGGTCTGCGGTGTAGCACAAGCTTATAAGAGTGATACTTTCTGGAATCTGAGGCAGAAAAATTTCTTCTATAACAAAGCCTTTTTTAAAAAGCCTCTTTTTATGTTCGCTGCAAGTGACTATTGCGCACTTCATATATATTGGTCCTTTCGTGGTATGTTTTATACATATATATGCGAAAAAACAATAAAAAATGTGCACCTTTTTTAAAGTGCACATTTTATCTGGTTATTTTCCAAAATCGGGGTCGTTATATTCATCTAATCGGCATTCGTCCAATATGTCTTTAGGGTCAAAAAACTTTTCAAACTCCTCTGCCTGATGCCTGAAGCCTATGCCGTCAAAATGCCAGCGCTGAGTTACAACTCCGTTAGAAGCGTAGTAGTAATAAGCAGAGTTTCCAACACCGCACAAAATCTTAAAGCCTTTATCTGAGTACATATCAAACTTAGGGTCGGTAACGGGTACTGTACTTCCGTAGGGGTATAGATAAACCTCAGTTTCGCCTATAAGATACTCTATTTCGTCAATCCATTTCTGTGTGTCATATTCAAGCTTTTCATAGCTTATAACAGAAGAATCGTAATGACCGTAGCTGTGAGAAGCAAAGGTCCAGCCTGTTTCTTTAAGCCTTTTTATAACGGGCTTTACTGCCTCAATTTCTTCCGCACGCTTCGGATTTTCAATTCTTTCGCCTGATGGGTTTTCAGGGTCTCTCATTTTTGACTGCGTTCTGTAACCTAAAATGCCCTCATATCCTGTTACGCCTATGATGCCCTTTGCGCCCTGCCACGAAAAGTCGGGATGAGCCTTTATAAAATCATCAAGCATTGGAACTATTGCAAGGTCACGGCGTATTTCTTCTTTTTTTGTTTCGGGGTCAACCGTAAAAGCTGCCACCTCGCCGTTTTCGTCCAAAACAAGCTTATGTACTGTTCCGTGCTCAATCATATATTCATAATAATTTAAATCGTCAATAGAAAGGATAAAAGGAGTTTTTCCGGGGGGAAGCATAAGAGTTTTCTGCTTATAGCGCCCTGCCTCCTCGTCAAACTCGTAAACATCTTCTATGTTAACTAAGATATAATCTCTTTTGTACATTTCTTCTAAGATTCTTGAAAACTCCTTTGCCGTAACAAAGTAGTCGTCAAACCCTTTTGACATATAGTCAAAGTCAAAGGCAAGGTCGGGATATGCGATAAGCGGGTGGAAAAATATATGGTCAACCCAGGCGGTATACTCCACAAGCTCTCCCTCGTACACATAAGGCGTAGGAACAGGAGCCGAAACGGGCTCTGCGGGCGCTTTGGTATCATTTAAAGAAGAGAAATTCACAAGTAAAAACACCGAAAGCGATAAAAGAAGTACTATTAAAACAGAAGTTACAATAAATTTAGAAAACTTTTTCTTATTTGTAATTTTAGGCAAAATTTATCTCTCCTTTGTCGAAAAATGTAGTACACCTAAAGTATACTACATTTTAGGGCAAAGGGCAATAGGTTTTAAATAATATTTTTAATTGAAAAAGAAGAAGTTTCTACTATACAATCTAAACCTGCGCGCACATTTGACAAGGACAAAGTAGCTTCTGCTTCGTCAAAAGAATCTGAAAATGCCAGAAGCTCTGAAAGACCTGAGTCCACCTCGAAAATGTATTCGTGATTAATAAGAAATGAAAGAAAAAATCTGATTTCTTCCCAGCGGGAGATGGCTTTTGTTGTTTCTTCTTTTAATGCATCGGTGTTTTCTTCTTGTATGGCGGTTTCGATTTTTTCTGTAAGCGAGTCAAAATCGCGGATTGAAGAGTTTATTTTATTAAAGTATAATATACCGCCTGTTATTAAAACTGCAAAAATAAGAATCACACAAATAAGGACTTTCATTGTTTATCTCCTTTTTTCTTTTGCATAAAAAACTCGCCGTCTGATGTTATAACCCCGATAAAAACATCGCTTATTTTTTTAGCGCCACGGCTTTTTATCTCTTTTAAAACCCAGCCTTCGGTTTTACCGCTTCGGCGAAGCTCGCCTGAGGAGATTTCTCCGTCTACTATAACTACACATGGAAGAAGATTCTTTCTGCCTTTAAGGTTTAAGTCCGAAATTGTTACTGCCTGCTCTTCGGCTTTCGGGATTACACTTACCTGACCGCTTGTTTCTAAAATTGCATATTCAACTTTTGAAATGTCAGAAACATTGTTTTGTCTGAGTTCTTCAATTAAGTCGTCTAAGTTAAATCTCTGACGGCGCATCTCTTCTTCTATGATTTCGCCCTTGTAGATAAGTATGCTTGCACTGCCCGTCAAAAGACGGCGAAAACGCCTGTTTTTGAGGCAAATCCACGAGATAAGAAGCTCGGAGGCAAGGAGAGTTAAAATAGGAACGATTCCCGAAATCAAGGGAGTGTTTACGCTCCCCATCGGTATTGAAGCAAGATCCGAAATCATTATGGCTATAACAAGCTCTGCGGGCTGAAGCTGACCTACCTGACGCTTTCCCATAAGGCGTATGGCAGATATAACAAGAAGATACAAAATTATTGTGCGTACGAAGCTTACAAGGATACAAATCACCTCTTAAAAGTTATATACCTTAGTTTTTCGTATCACGAAAGATATTATTCACTCTTTTTGTAAAGTGCCGTTACCGCCTTCTGAAGCTCGATTACACAAAAAGGAACTAAAGATATTGTTAAAATCAAAATCCAACCCTTTGCGCCGAATGCTGTGCTTTCGTGATAGACTAAATAAGATATTAAAACTGAAAGAAGAAGTCCCGAGAAAAAGGAGATAATTGTTCCCGGCTTTTTTAAAATATCAAATAAAAATATGCTTTTGCCCGAGTGCAGATTAAACGAGTACAAAAGAAACGAAAAAACAGAGGCGTTAAAGAAAATGAGCCTTGCGCACGGAGGCGAAAACGAGATAGCTCCTGACATACAAACTATAAAGCCCGTGAAAGAAAGAAGAAGAGCGTCTAAAAGCATTTTTAGCTTGCTCTCATGGGTGAGGTCTGTTTTTCCGTATACAAACGAAAGACCTGCGGGAATTTCTGCTATAAGGCACAAAAAAACAAGCATCAGCGGATTTAAAGGGATTAAAGAACAGGTAAACACTAAAAAAAATACTGATAAAATCAAAGAAAGGTTAATCGCCATTTTGTACATAAGGCATTTATTATATTTTGCATACATCAAATCGACAGTGTCACACAATTTTTCAATCAGCGAAAAATCCTTTTCTTTAATATCTACGGTCTCGTCAAGCGCAAAATACGGCATATTAATAAGGCGGACAAGCCTTAAAACTTCTTCGCTGTCGCCATTTGATATAATTATTCCTTTTTCGGGGAGGGGCAGAGTTATTTTTGAGCCTGCAAAAGAAGCTTTTTTAAAAATCTCACCATACTTTAGCATAAGTTTTTCTTTTGAGGACTGAGATGTTAAAATAACAAGCTTTTTTTCGGCAAGCGAGGTAACACATTCGGGGTTTTGGTATTTATCAAAATCATTTATTATAATTATTTTGCTTTCTTTTATATCCAAAAGTGCGTCTTCGGAATTTATTGTGATTTTATTTTTCTTAAGGTTTACAAGAGTGTTATGATAAGCTAAATCCGAAAAAACACACAGGGTATCAGGAAAGAGAAAGTATAAAAAAGATAAAAGAAAAACGAGAAGAGAATATGGGTTTACACTTTTAGAGAAGAGGTTTAAAACAAAAATAAAGGCGCAGGAAATAAAGCTTACAAAAAATATAAGCTTTGATGCCTTTTTAGATAAAGAAAAAAGATGCGAAGCGTGCGCGCTTTTTAAAAGCATAAGACAAACCGAGGTAAGTGTGAAAGAAACTAACGAAGAGCATAAAAATTCCCACGAGCGCGTGAAAGAATAAATAATAAGAAAAATAACAGGGAAAAGATACGGGAATGTGAAAAACGAAAGCTTTTTAGTCATATTAATCAATCCTTTGCTTTTTTTGTACAAGTATATGATTTAAAAAACAAAAACTTTCATTTTTTCAAAAGTGTAATGCTCAAAGAAAAAGGCACATAAGATTAAAAAGGGTATGGCTTACGGGTTCACGGTAAGCTGGTAAAAAAATTTGTGAACAGAAAGGCAAAGAAAACGATGAGTCAAGGTACTGTTAAGGCGGTAGTATATATTTCGCAAAGGACGATACCCATAGAGGGCGCAAATGTTTACATTTACAGAGATGTTAACGGAAAAAGCGAGCTTATTTCCTTAAGAAAAACCAATCAAAACGGGGAGACAGGACTAGTCGAAATTGACACGCCCGACAAGGCGGAAAGTCTTTCGCCTCTTCCTGACGGCTCAGATAATCCGTTTGCCTCGGTTAATATTTTTGTTGAGGCGGAGGGGTATAGAAGTGTACTTGTTCATTCTGCGCAGGTTTTTGCTGAAAACCTTACAGTACAAAATGTTGAAATGGTGCCGCTTGCGGAACCTGCAATACGCGAGGGAGATAGGGTTATAGATGTTTTTGTTACACCTCAGGCTTTAAATATTGACGGAAGGGAGATATAATATGCCTACAATAACGCCGTTTGTACCAACTGATATAACTGTGCATCTTGGCTCGCCGTCTGCGCCTGCATCAAATGTGACGGTAAGCTTTCCCGATTACATAAAAAATGTTGCATCAAGCGAAATTTATCCGACTTGGGACGAAGATGCAATTTATGCTAATATTTATGCGCAGATTTCTTATGTATTAAATAAGATTTACACCGAGTTTTACAGAAGCCGTGGCTATAATTTTGATATAACAAACTCAACTGCGGTTGACCAGAAATTTATCTACGGAAGAAATATTTTTTCAAACATAGACAGAATTGTAGACAATATTTTTAATGATTATATAAGAAGAGTAGGAGTTGCAGAGCCACTCGCTGCAAAATACTGCGACGGAAGAAATGTTACCTGTGACGGACTTTCGCAGTGGGGCTCGGAGGAGCTTGCAAGGCAGGGGTACTCATCTTTTGGAATTTTACAGAATTACTATGGCTATGATATAGAGCTTGTAAATAACGCTCCGGTTCGTGCGCCTGTTCAGTCTTATCCGGGGTATCCGATAAGGCGGGGTGATACGGGGGTTTTGGTTAACATTATCCAGACTGAGCTTAATCAGATTTCAAATCACTACCCCGCAATCGATAAGATTTATCCCGTAGACGGAATTTTCGGCCCTGCAACTGAAAATTCGGTTAAGCAGTTTCAAAGAATTTTTAATCTTACAGATGACGGCATAGTAGGAAAGGACACATGGTATAAGCTTGTATTTGTGTATGTCGGAAATCTTCGGTTAAATGAGCTTAACAGCGAGGGGCAGAGGCTTTTTGGAACATCTCTTTCATATCCTGATGCAATAAGCATCGGAGATCAGGGCGAAAAGGTTTCAAATCTTCAATTCTTCCTTGCGGTCATTGGAAGCGTTGATGCAAGTATTCCGCCTGTTACAATAGACGGAATTTTCGGCGAGGACACAAGAGCTGCTGTTGAGGCTTTCCAGAGAGAATACGACCTTCCTGTGACGGGAGTGGCAGATGAAGAAACGTGGGACGAAATCTATGATGTGTTTAAGGGAGTAGCAGACAGAGTGTATGGAAGAGAAGTGTTTAATGTAAACGGATACCCATATCCCGGTGAGCCTTTAAGAACAGGCGACAGAGGCGAAAATGTTTTAAGAATTCAGCGCCAGCTTAATGCTATTTCAAATGTGAATGAAGAAATTAACCCGCCCGACCCTGACGGAATTTTTGGGGAAGATACGGCACGTGCGGTAAGAGAATTTCAAACCTACTATGGTCTTGAACCTGACGGAATAGTAGGCAGACAAACCTGGGGCGCAATTCAGCAGGTGTTTTTATCTTTGTTCTCGGCAGTAAATACTTCCTCAAAGCAATTCGGCGGAAACACGCTATCCTTAGGCGACCGTGACAGCATAGAAGAAAGGGGAGAGGATTAATGGAATACTTTGAAACGATGCGAGGAAGACCAATTTATAATCTTCAGACATTTTTAAGAGGTCTTTCAAAGATGGATGAAATGATATATCCTGTTGTTCCCGACGGAATTTTTGGCGAAGACACGAAAAGAAGCGTTGAAAGCTTTCAGGCTAAGTTTGAACTCCCCATAACGGGCGAAGCAGATTCTGACACCTGGGATGCAATAGTAAGAGAGTACGAAAAATATGAAAGATTTTTGCGTCCTGTCGACGGGGTTCGTATAATAAGAAATGATGAAATAATAAAAAAGGGCGACAAGCACGACGGAGTTTATATCATTCAGTCGATGATAGAGTCTTTAAGCGATAAGTTTACAAATATAAACTCAGTTGCTATAAACGGAATTTATGATGACCTGACAGATGCGGAAGTAAGAAAGCTTAAAGAGATTTTTGCCATTGAGGAAGAGGATATAACAAAGGAATTTATAAATAATCTTGTCTCTTTATATGAGCACGCCGTTGTGTTTAAAAGTGGCTTTTACGACGGAACAGAGGAGGCAGTGCCCACTTTGGCACCGGCAGAAGAGGTAAAAGAACCCGAAAGAAAGGTGAAAACAGAAGATAATAAGGAAAACGTCATTGTGTGGAAGTTTTTTTAAATAAAGGGGGCGAAATTTTCGCCCTCTTTATTTTTTATAAAAAATTTAAAAAAAGTCTTTACAAATCAAAAATAGTGTGCTATAATAACACTTGCTTAAGAAATGCGGGAGTGGCTCAGTGGTAGAGCGTCACCTTGCCAAGGTGAACGTCGCGAGTTCGAATCTCGTCTTCCGCTCCAAAAAAAAGACTATTCTTCGGAATAGTCTTTTTTCTTTTGAAATACGCCGTTTCCTCTAACAAAAAAAGCACTTGCAAATGCAAGTGCTTTTAATTTTAAAATTATTACTCAGCTTTGCCGTCGCAGCCAAGAACGTTGATAATCTTGTTCTTAACAAGACCTTTGATTGCTTCTCTTGCGGGCTTTAGGTACTGTCTGGGGTCGAAATGAGAAGGATTCTCATTGAAGTACTTTCTGATTGTACCTGTCATAGCAAGACGAAGGTCAGAGTCAATGTTAATCTTACATACAGCGCTCTTTGCAGCCTCTCTTAGCATATCCTCGGGAATACCGATTGCATCAGGCATGTTACCGCCGTTAGAGTTAATCATTTCAACAAACTCGGGGATAACTGAAGAAGCACCGTGCAAAACGATGGGGAAGTTGGGAAGCTGCTTCTCAACCTCTTTAAGAATATCAAATCTTAACTGGGGCTTCTGGCCGGGCTTGAACTTGTAAGCACCATGGCTTGTTCCGATTGCGATAGCCAAAGAGTCAACGCCTGTACGTGTTACGAAGTCAACAACCTCTTCAGGTCTTGTGTAGGAAGCATCTTCTGCAGAAACATTTACAGCATCTTCGATACCTGCAAGTCTGCCAAGCTCACCTTCAACAACAACGCCACGAGCATGAGCGTACTCAACAACTTTCTTTGTAAGCTCAATATTTTCCTCGTAGGGAAGATGTGAGCCGTCAATCATAACAGATGTGAAACCGCCGTCAATACAAGACTTACAAAGCTCGAAAGAATCACCGTGGTCAAGGTGAAGAGCGATGGGAAGACCTGTTTCTTCAATAGCAGCTTCAACAAGCTTTACAAGGTAAGTATGGTTAGCATACTTTCTTGCACCTGCGGATACCTGAAGAATCAAAGGAGCATTAACTTCCTTTGCAGCTTCTGTAATACCCTGAATAATTTCCATGTTGTTTACGTTAAAAGCACCGATAGCGTATCCGCCTTCGTAAGCTTTTTTAAACATTTCCTTAGTTGTAACTAATGGCATAATATCACTCCTTATAAATTTTACTCGTTTGTAATTATACCACTAAGCACCTAAAAAAACAAGTGTTTTGGAAAAAAATTTTGTAATTTTATAAATTTAACAAAAAAAGTAGTATAAATGTATTGAGATTAGCTAAAAAGGCCAAAATAAAAGTATTTTTTAAAAATGTTGACACGCCCAAAAAAGGCGAGTATAATATATGTATAAATTTCAGAAAGGAGATGCCGTATATGGATACTGTCCCTCGAAGTAGAGACTTTATAAAAGAAAAATTTTATAACAAGCAAGGCGTATCTTGTTGCGGACATCTTTTCGCATAGATATACGCCTTAAGAAAGCAGGTGAATATTTATGCTTAAAATCTACCGAACAGAAAATGCAAAGGTTTATGAGGTAGAAAGTTTCGAGAAGGATTGTTGGTATCATTTAAGTGCGCCAACAGTTAAAGAGCTTCAGCAGGTTATTTCTGAAACGGGAGTATCAGCAGATTTTTTAAGAGCCTCTCTTGACGATGACGAGAGATCCCGTATTGAAACAGAAGACGGACAGACGCTTATTTTGGTTGACACCCCTGTTGAAGATGATGACGAAAAAGGTGACTATGAAACAATACCGTTAGGTATAATTGCTCTTGAGAACTGTATTATTACCGTTTGTCTTAAAGAGCCGCCTTTAATCAGTGAATTCTACAATGAAAGAATAAGAGATTTTTCAACGAAAAAGCACAATCGCTTTATTTTGCAGCTTTTGTATCGTAATGCCGCAAGATTTCTATATTATCTTCGCCGTATTGAGCGTATGAGTAATGATATAGAAAAAGAGCTTCACAAAAGTATGAGAAATAAAGAGCTTACAGATATGCTTGAGCTTGAAAAAAGCCTTGTTTATTTTCAGACCTCGCTTAAGGGAAACGAGGTTGTCTTAGAAAGGCTTTTAAGAATGAGCTTTATAAGAAATTACCCTGATGACACGGATTTACTTGAAGATGTAATCATTGAAAACAAGCAGGCGATTGAAATGTGTACTATATCAAGAGACATTCTTTCGCAGACGATGGATGCGTTTTCGTCTGTTATTTCAAACAACTTAAACATTTCCATGAAGGTTTTGACTGTTATAACAATGATTTTAACTATTCCGACCATTTTAGCGAGCTTGTGGGGAATGAATGTGCCCGTTCCGTTCTCCCAAAACCCCTATGGCTTCTGGATAGTATTAGTAATATCGGTTTTAGTGTCCGGTCTTATAGGTCTTATTATGAAAATTAAAAAAATGTTTTAGTTAAAAAACGCCGATTAATTCGGCGTTTTTTTATTTTTAAAAAAATTTTAAAAAAAGTGTTGACAAATAAAAAGAGGTCTGCTATAATAAATTTGTAATCAGTACAAAAATGAAACGATTACAAAAAAAGGAGGGAGGTTATGGAGACTCTCAGAACGACAGAAAAAATTCTTCGTGAAAAAGGCGTAAGGCCATCTGTGGTGAGGCTTAATGTGCTCGATTATTTATTAAAAAACAGAACGCATCCCCCCGCAGATGAAATTTATGAGGCTCTATCGGGTAGTATTCCAACTCTTTCAAAAACTTCGGTGTATAACACATTAAAGCTTTTTGTCAGTAAGGATATGGTGTTAGAGCTGGAAATTGACCCAAAGCAGAAACGCTACGATGGGTGTACTGATTTTCACGGGCATTTCAAGTGTGAAAAATGCGGAAAGATTTCAGATTTTGAGGCAAAAGAGCCAAAAGATGAGGTTGAAGGAGCATTTTTGAAGCACAAAGAAATATATTATTACGGTGTATGTAAAAGTTGTGTTTAAAAATTAATTTATATAAAAGGAGATAATGATTATGAAAAAGTTTGTATGTTCAGTATGTGGTTATGTTCACGAGGGAGACACTCCTCCCGCGCAGTGCCCAACATGTAAGGTAGGCGCTGATAAGTTTAATGAGCAGACAGGAGAGCTAAGCTGGGCTGCTGAGCACGTTATTGGTGTTGCAAAGGGCGTAGCTCCTGAAATTATTGAAGGCTTAAGAGCTAATTTTGAGGGCGAGTGCTGCGAGGTTGGTATGTATCTTGCTATGGCAAGAGTTGCTCACAGAGAGGGCTATCCCGAGATCGGTCTTTACTGGGAAAAGGCTGCTTGGGAAGAGGCAGAGCACGCTGCAAAGTTTTAACAGATTCTACAAAGAAAAACCTTGAGTTAAGAGTTGCTGCTGAAAACGGCGCAACAGCAGGCAAGGTTGAGCTTGCAAAGATGGCAAAAGAGGCAAATCTTGACGCTATTCATGACACAGTTCACGAAATGGCAAGAGACGAAGCTCGCCACGGCAAAGCATTTGAGGGACTTTTGAAGAGATATTTTTAATAGAAGGTTTTTAACCCCTGCCGAGAGGCAGGGGTTATTTTTTGTAAAAAATTAAAAACATATTGATAATATTGGAAAATGGTGATATAATGTACCATACTTAGTAATACAAGAAACTTAGTAAAACATACAAAGATAATTAGAAAGAAGGCTTTCATGGATGAAAAAGGTATTTGTAGCATTTAGTATTGTGATAATAACCTTGCTTTGCGGTATTTCTGTGTTTGCAGCAGAAACGGACGACAGCGGAAAGTGGGAATATGAGGTATACGGCACTGGTGTCGAACTTGTGCAGTATAATGATACACAAACCGATGTATATGTACCAAGCAAAGGTGTAAAAGGTGATACAGAATATTCTGTATTAAAGCTTGGCGATAATCTGTTTAAGAATAACACAGCTATAAACAGTGCAACGCTTGGCGAAGGCATAACCGAAATTGGCGCTTCTGCCTTTGAAGGTGCAACAAACCTTGTTTGTATTGTAACTCCCGAAAGTCTTACAAAAATTGGCACAAAGGCTTTTTCAGGTTGTGCAAATTTCAACTCGATGATTTTATACGATGCAGTTACAAGTATTGGCGAAAGTGCGTTTGCAGACTGTAAAAAAGTGACTGTTTATTGCAACGAAGATACATCAGCTTACAATTACGTAATTGCTAATGGTATTTCTT
>CALAUK010000121.1 GCA_937892135.1 uncultured Clostridia bacterium
GAGCATCGCTTTTAAAGTTTTTTCAATTTCAGCTGCCGTCTCTATGTCCTTTGCAATAATGAAAATCGTGTCGTCGCCTGCAATAGAGCCGACAATTTTATCTCCAAGACAGCTGTCAATCGCCACACACGCTGCCTGAGCCATTCCCGTAAGCGTTTTTACAACAACAGTATTCATGGCCGCCTCAATGCTCATAACCGAATGAGAAAACACAACTCTGTGCTTTGCATTTGAACCAACAACACTGTTTGGAAGTGTGTATTTATATCCTCCGTCAACGCCTGCTGATACCTTAACAAGACCAAGCTGCTTTATATCTCTTGACACCGTTGCCTGAGTAACCTTAAAGCCGCTTTCCTTAAGCTTTTGTGTTATATCCGCCTGAGTAACCGTGTTTGTCTGAGATATTATATCAAGTATTTTTTCATGCCTTTTATTTTTCATAAAAAAGCTCCTTTCTTATGCTCTTCCTCTTTGGTTAAGCTTTCTTCTGACCGTTTCGTAAAATCCTAAATTTTCAAGCTTGACTAGCTTTGTTTCGTGACTTGATTTTCTTATCTCAACCAAATCTCCGTGCGCAAGCTCACCGCCGTTTCTTCCGTCAGAACTTATATACGCTCTGCACTCATCGCAGTTTTCTACTGTGACACTCATAATCTTATCACCGGGTATAACAACAGGTCTTGTGCTCATATTATGAGGCGAAATTGCCGTAACCAGTATTGCACAAACTTCAGGTGAAATAATAGGACCGCCTACTGAAAGTGAATATCCCGTAGACCCCGTAGGCGTTGAAATGCAAACTCCGTCTGCAACAAAATTATCTAGCTCAAATCCGTCAACCTTAAGAGTTGCATGCAAAATTCTTGAAAGTCCGCCTCGGGCAATAACCACATCATTAAGAGAATGAAATACTGCATGAACTTTATTGTCTCTTATTATCCTTGTTTCTATCATCATTCGCTTTTCAATATTGTAATCGCCTTTTATAATTCTCTCAAAGTATTCATCAAACATACTTTTTTCAAGCTCTGCCAGAAAGCCTAAGTGGCCTAAATTAATTCCCAGGATTGGTATGTCTGCACCGAGCATCTTTTCAACTGCGGACAAAAGCGTTCCATCTCCACCGAGGCTTATAACTATATCAGCACCGCACTTTAAAAGCTCTTCTTTTGAAAGAGCACAAGCACCCTCGATATCATTATATATGTCTTCTATATACACAACGCACTCTTTTGAAAACTTTTTTGCAGCATACTTTAAAAACTCTAAAGCATTATCCCTTTTAGCATTTGGAATTAATACTACTTTCTTCATGATTTCACCACCATCTGTTTTCCGTTTTTGAATATTTATTCATTTTAATATATTTATTATACACAATTTTTGAAAGCTTTGCAATACCCAAAATAAAAAGTGGCGGAAAATACAATTTCCGCCACTTTTTTAAAACTTTTCTCTTAAATCCTCGCCTTTAAAATTCATAATATCAAAATACTGCATAAGTCTTGAATGGATACGCTCAGAATACGTTTTTGCAATTTCAGAAAGATTATAGTTTGTGTTTATAATAGTTTTTCTGCCTGCTAAAATTCTGTCATTTAAAAGCTCAAACAAAAACGCTGTCATCTGGTTGTTCGTTGCCTCTGCTCCCAAATCATCTATAATAAGAAGGTCACACTCTTTTAAGCTTTCAATTTCCTTTCTTGCCTCAGGCGAAGATATGCGGTTAAAAATATAGTCCATATAATTTCCAAACATCGTTACCGCACTGTTATAAATAACATATCCGCCGTCATCAATAACTTCTTTTGCAATACAAACTGACAAAAAAGTCTTTCCAAGGCCTGCTCCGCCATACATAAAAAGACCTTTTTCTTCATTTTTGAAGTTCTTTGCATATTTTTTGCAAAAATCAAGGTTTTGCTTTGCAATATCCCTTGGCGACACACCTTTAACTTTTTCATCAGAGAAAAGATAAAGATTAAATTTGTCAAAGCTCTGTGTTTTTAAAAGCTCACAAAGATTTGATTCCTTATATGCCTCTTCTCTTAGTCTTATTTTAAAGCACTCGCACTCTTTTCCGTCATTATAGCCTGTATCCTCGCAAAAAGGGCAGTTATAATGAATATCAGTGTAGTCTTCGGGAAATCCTCCCGAAACAAGAAGCTTTTTTCTCTCTTCTTTAAGATATAAAAGCTTTTCTTTAACCATTTCGGTAAATTCTTTTGCACGGCCCGGATTTTCAAGTATCAAAGAAACCATCTGGCTTCCCATAATTGAAATTTCTTTATCCATCTCTTCTATCTTGGGAATTTTTTTATAAACCTCTTCGAGACACATATTCCGCCTGCGTATCTGAACCATCTTAAACTGCTCAAAGTCCTGTTTAACTTTTTCGTATACCTTTGCGCTGTATCCCATAACTTAACTATCCTCCCTGAGCCTCTGCTCTATTTTCTTTCTCGCATTTTCTTCTATGCGAGCAAAATCATATCGGCCCGAATTGTAAATTTCATAATCATTTTTGCCGCCTGTGCTTCTTTTTTCCTTGCCTGCGGACTTCTTTTTAAAATCTTCCACGCTCTTTTTTGCATCCTCTGCGGTTTTAATTCCCTGTTCACTCCAGGCTATTAAAACCGTATTCATATAAGCGAATGCAAGCTTTCCTGTTTTAGACACAGTATAGTCAAAAGCATACGAAACCAATTCTTCCGAAAAGCCCATTTCATACCACGAATCAACATACCTCTGTTCAGTAGGCGTGTAGTTTCTCTGACCTATGCCAAAAATATTTTTTATGCTGTATGCATATTTGTTCTTTTTATTTTTTCTTTCTATGTACTCATCTGCCATCTCACAGCTTACAATTCCCATCTCAGACCAGGAAATTGCAACCTTTTCAACATACCTTAAATCCTTCTTGCCCAAATCGGCACAGTATCGAAGAAGCCTTAAAATAAGCTCAACGCTCATACCGAGCCAGTCATATAGTCCGTAAAGAATTATAGTAGAATTAGCAGAGGGTAGTTTTCCTAATATTTTCTGAGAGGAAACCAAAAGCATCTGAAGCTCCTCGCTCTCTGCAATTATATCCAAAACTGCATCCTGCTCGTAATGCGGAGGCTCATCTTCGCTTTTTTCCAAGACATCAAACTGCATTTTTCCGCCATCGGTTTTTAAAAGTCCCAGCTCTTCAAAAAAGCCTATCGCGCTTTTTACGGTGTCTTCTTCCACTCCCAATACAGCTGCAATCTTTTTATTGTCTGTTTTCTTTTCCTTTGCAGTATATTTTGCATATATGTAAATTTTTAAATAATCTGCTCTAAGCCCCGGAAGAACATTTTTAACAAAAGACTCCGAAAGAAGCACATCGCCACTTGTTTTCTGTGCGCTCACTTAACCTCCCCCTCTCTCAAGTAAAATTCGCCATTTTATATTAGTATAACACATTATTTTTATTTTGCATATACTTTTTTAAAATTTTGTAACCGATTTTTTTATACGGCATATTATATACTACAAGCAAATGATGAAGAGAATCTTTCTTAAAACTTCCATTCTTTCCCTGAAAGGAGGCTTATATATGGGTTGCTTCTTTGGAAATGGCTGTGGTGACAACTGTAGCTGGATTTTGTGGCTTATCATTATCCTTGTTGTTCTTAGCTGCTGCTGCAACAACGACAGAAACCGCGACGGCTGCGGTTGTAACTAACCACTTATAAACAAAAGAAAGGCGGTGGGATAAATCCCACCGCTTATTTTTATTATTTTTTTAAAATCTATTGACATATACCCGTTTTTTATTGTATAATAGCTTTCGGCATCAACTTGGCCCGGTAGTTCAGTTGGTTAGAACGCCAGCCTGTCACGCTGGAGGTCGTGGGTTCGAGCCCCATCCGGGTCGCCATTTTGCTGTCTTAGCTCAGTAGGTAGAGCACTTCCTTGGTAAGGAAGAGGTCGGCAGTTCAAATCTGCTAGACAGCTCCAGAAAATGCATCGACTTTTGTCGGTGCTTTTTTTGTGCCATTATAAAAAGTGCCCAAAAAAGTTTTCTCCTAACTTTTTCCATTTTTTCAGGTTATTTTTATCAAAAATTTAAAAATTGCACAATTTTTTATAAAAAATTCTTGCATTTTGTCTCAAAATAGTATATTATATATATGTATATTTTGTTTGGTTTATAAATTCAGTCTTTTTCTATTATGAAAAATTCACAAAAGAATTGAATGTATAAATTGGCAAAGCTTAATTTTAGTTTGTGGAGGAGTTTAACTATGTTGAAAAAAACTTTTCAGAATGTTATTAATCAGATGGATGCATTTTTAACATCCCCCGTAGGCGTTATGGATAGCGAAGGCTTTGTTCTGGCAACAAATGCCTCAGAAAATATGACAGACTATGCAAACGATTTTGTTACTACTGTTTCAGACTGTCTTCAGCTTCACAGCTGCCGAGGCTACAATCTTTGCGGTATAAGCAAAACTAATAAGCCTGACTACATAGTATACGTAAAGGGTAATGACGAGGAATCAAAAAGAACTTGTATGGTTTTGTCTGTTGCTCTTAATAACATAAGACTTTTCTACGATGATAAGTATGATAAAACAATCTTTATAAAGAACATTATCTCCGATAACACTCTTCCCCTTGACCTTCATCAGCGTTCAAGGGAGCTTCGTATGGAGTTTGAAGAAAAGAGAGTTGTATTCTTGGTTAAGGTGCTTGACGCTGAAGACATTTCCGTTCTTGATATATTTATGGAAATGTATCCCGAGCAGGAAACTGACTTCATTTTCAGTATGGACGATAATACCTTTGTTTTAGTTAAGGCTATCGATGATGACACAACTGAAAATGATTTAGAGGATATCGCTCAGGTTATCGTTGATAATTTAAACAGCGAAGCACTTACAAACGTTTTAATAGGTATCTCAACTCCTGCAGATAACCTTAATATGCTTGCATCAGCATACAAGGAAGCTCAGGTTGCATTGGAGATTGGTAGAGTATTTAACAGCGAAAAATACATTTTAAGCTACAAGAGCTTAGGCGTTGGCAGACTTATTTATCACCTGCCCACACGTCTTTGCCAGCTTTTCTTGCAGGAAGTTCTAACCAAAAAAGGTCTTGATGCATTAGATGAAGAAATTATAACCACAATTTTTGAGTTCTTCAAAAATGACCTTAATGTTTCAGAAACAGCAAGACAGCTTTATATCCACAGAAACACTCTTGTTTATCGTCTGGACAAGGTTCAGAATACTATAGGTCTTGACCTTCGTAAGTTTGACGATGCGGTTGTGTTTAAAGTAGCTATGATGGTTAACCAGTATCTTGAGGCTAACCCGATGAAGCTTTAAAGTAAATATCTCATAAACCGAATTTTTATAAAATTTGGTTTGGTTTAATCGGGCGACAGCACATCGCCCGATTTGTTCGTAAAAATATTTTATCCGCCCAGACGGGCTGAAAGGTTTTGGAACTTATTATGATATATTTTAAGAATGTCAGAAAAGAGTACCCCGATGGTACTGTTGCACTTGATAATATAAACTTTCACATAAAAAAAGGCGAATTTGTATATATAGTAGGTCCCTCAGGTGCAGGTAAGTCAACGCTTACCAAGCTTTTGATGCACGAAGAGCTTCCCTCTTCAGGTGATATTACTATAAATAATCAAAAGGTTAACACATTAAAGCCTCAGCAAATCCCCTATCTTCGCCGTGACATAGGAGTTATTTTTCAGGACTTCCGTCTTTTGGATGACAGAACGGTTTTTGAAAATGTAGCCTTTGCTATGCGCGTTGTAGGTGCTTCAAAAAAAGAAATACGCAATCAGGTTCCGCAGCTTTTAAGTATGGTTGGACTTTCAAAAAAATCAAAGCTTCTTCCTACTCAGCTGTCACGTGGCGAAGCGCAGAGAGTTGCAGTTGCAAGAGCTTTGGCAAACAATCCTCCCGTGCTTGTTGCAGACGAGCCAACCGCAAGTCTTCCTCCAAAGACATCTTTTGAAATAGTTGAGCTTTTAGAAGACATTAACAGACGCGGAACAACAGTTATTATGTCTACACATTCAAAAGACATAGTTGATAACAAGAAAAAGAGAGTTTTGGAAATTTACGACGGAAAGCTTATCCGTGATGAATACAGCGGTGGCTATGATCACGAGAACACCCCCGAAATACCCGAAGAGCCTGTAAAAGAAGCAGTGGTTGAAGAAGGTGCTTCTCCCGAAATCAAAGATGAGGCTCCATCTTCGGCAAGCTTTTCTGAGACATACAGCATGTATTTTAAAACCTTAAAGTCTTTTAATAAAATCGAAGACGATGAGGAAAAAGAAACTTTAGTTGGCGGAGGTAATACAAATGAATAACTTCCGATATTACATTTCACAGGCATTTAAAAGCTTTTTCAGAAACGGACTTACAAGTATGACAAGCGTGTTTATAGTAATGTGCTGTCTTATTATCTTCGGTCTTTTCTCTGTTATAACCCTTAACATCAACCATATCACAAGGCAGATTGAGCAAAACTGCGAAATTCAGGTGTTTATGGAGGAGGGCACAACAAATAAACAGCTCTCTATCGCAAAAGAACAGATAACCGAAATTGAAAATGTTAAAGATGCGTCCTTATTTACAAAAGAGGATACATTAGAGTATATGAAGACAATTTTTGATGAAAAGTCTGCCGCTCTTGAGGGCTACGAGGGAGATAACAATCCTTTCCGTGATTCTTATAAGATAACACTAAATGACCTTTATCTTGCAGACGAAACAGTCAAAGAGCTTTCAGAGCTTGAAAATGTTTCTGAGGTTTCAAACAACCGTGAGGTTTTAAACTCCATTTTAAAAACATCAGGAACAATAAGAACAGGAAGCCTTGTAATAATGATTATGCTCTGTCTTATTTCTGTGTTCATTATTGCCAACACAATTAAGATTGCAGTATTTTCAAGACGTAAGGAAATCGGCGTTATGAAATTCGTCGGAGCGACAAACTGGTTCATACGCTGGCCCTTTATCTTTGAAGGAATTATCACAGGCGTTGTTGGCGCACTAATATCCTTCGGCCTTATATCCTGGGCATACGTTGTAGTATATTCAAAAACACTTACTCTTAATATGGATGTTTTCTCGCTTATGCCCTATGCATCTTTATGGTCAATACTTTTGATTTGTTTCATTTCGATAGGTACTCTTATAGGTGCTGTAGGAAGCGGTCTTTCTATAAGAAAGCATCTTGATGTGTAAAGAGGTGAAAATTATGAAAAGAGATAAAACGCGTATAATAGCATTAATAATAGCTGTTGCTATGGTTCTTTCGGTTATTGTACCGGTGGTTATATGGATGAGCCGCCCCGCTCTTGCATCAAGCTCAAAGCTTACAGAAGAGCAGAATCTTGCAAACCAGGCAAAAGAGAATAAGAACAAAGCTCAAAAAGAGCGTGCAGAGCTTGAAAAGAAAAACAAAGAGCTTAACAAAGAAATTGAAGCCCTTGCAAATGATATTAATGCTTTAAATTCTGATATATACGAAAAAGAACAGCAGATTAAGGCAAACGAAGAGCGAATTAAAGAGCTTGACGAAGAAATAGAAGAAAATGATGAGCTTTTAAAGACTCGTCTTCGCGTTATGTATGAGCAGGGCACAATGTCATATATGGAAATTCTTTTCTCAT
The DNA here is from genome assembly GCA_937892135.1 of uncultured Clostridia bacterium. GTDB lineage: Bacteria > Bacillota > Clostridia > UBA1381 > UMGS1253 > CAKSHP01. The sequence goes on from CALAUK010000121.1 coordinate 7,685, forward strand.
CAGGCGGTTTTTCCGATATGCTTTTGCGCTTTGAAATGGTAACTCAGCTTTATGAGCACGATATGAAGCTCATAGACGAGCTTAATGAAAACAGAACAGAAGCAAAAGAAGCAAAAACAAAGATTGAAAGCGACAAAGAAAAAATCGTAGCTGAACGTGATGAGCTTTTAGAAAAACAAGCAGTTTTTGATTCAAAAGTTGCTGAAAACCATTCGCAGGTAGCTAAGCTAAAAGAAGACGAAGCATATTATGCTAAAATGCAAAAAGAGCACGAACAGGCTGCTCAGGCAATTTTAAATGAAATCAGTGCATCTAAATCAGGTGGTTCAGGCACTTCTACCCCCACGGTAGTTTCAAGCGGAAGCGGAAAGCTTGGTCTTCCCTGCTACGAGGGTGCGAGAGTTACTTCTGAATTTGGAAGCAGAATCTTAAGAGGTCAGCCCAATCAGCACACAGGCATAGACTTTGCAGTGTCTACGGGAACACCCGTTCTTGCGGCGGCTGACGGAGTTGTTCTGGCATCAGGTTGGAGAGGCTCTTACGGAAACTGTGTAACAATAGACCACGGTGATATGGTTACTTTATATGCCCATAACAGCGCCTTAAACGTTACAGCAGGGCAAAAGGTAGTAAGAGGTCAGCAGATTGCTGCTGCAGGCAGCACAGGAAACTCCACTGGTCCTCACATTCATTTCAGCGTAATAATAAACGGTCAGTATGTTAATCCTCGCCCGTATCTTTGGTAAATAATTAATAACAAAAGCGGAAGTATATGCATATTTGCACTTACTTCCGCTTAAAATTCCATAGAGAAGTTTAAAAAGGAGGCAATTATGGAAAATCCCGATCAGCAGAATTATAAAGAAAAAAAGAATAAGTCAAAAGTTCTCGCCATAGTGCTTTCCTGTGTTCTGACTTTTTTTGTAACAGCGATTTTCTTTTCATTTATTGTTTTTTCTGTTATTATACCGTCCCTTTTCCCAAAAACACAGAATGCCGTTGTTTCAGAAGCTTTGTCATACATTAACAGCCTTTATCTTTATGATGTAGACTTTGAAGACTTAAAATACGGCTCTGCCAAGGGAATGGTTGAGGCATTAAACGACCCGTTTACCACATATTTAACTCCCGATGAGTTTACTGAATATATGCAGGACAGTCAGGGAAATTATATTGGAATCGGTGTTGTGTTCACTTTAAGTGAAGAAGGTAAAATTACAGTAGCAGAGGTTTACCCGGACTCCCCCGGTATGAAAGCGGGGCTTCTTCCCGGAGATATTTTAACACACGTTGATAAACAAGAAGCTAAAACAGAAAATTACAACGAATCAATAGAACTTATAAAAGGCACTCATATAGATATAGACGAAAGAGAAGGAACAGAGGTTTTACTAACTGTTCTTCGAAATGGTGAAGAAAAAAATATTTCTGTCACAAGAGGCAGTGTTCATATAAAGAGCGTTAATGAGTCTATAATTTCGGATGGCATCGGCTATATAAAGATTTCTTCTTTTGACACAGCTACTTTTGAAGAGTTTGACACATCTTACAACTCCCTTTTGGAAAAACGTATGACTTCTCTTATTATAGACCTTCGTGACAACGGCGGCGGAAGCTTTTCTGCTGCGATCCAGATGGCAGGCGGTTTTCTTGAAGAAGACTCGCTTGTTGTTTACACAACCAATAAAAAGGGCGATAAAAAAGAATATAAATCAAATGAGCAAAGGTATTTTATAAAGCCCGTTATCCTTGTTAATTCAAACTCTGCAAGCGCATCAGAAGTGTTTACAGGAGCATTACGGGATCATGATATGGTAACAGAAATTGTTGGTACAAAAACCTACGGCAAGGGCATAACACAAAGTGTTATTCCGTTAATATCCGGCGGTGGTCTTATACTGACAACAGAAAACTACTACACTCCAAGCGGAGATGAAATTCACAAAAAAGGCATAAACCCAACATGCGAGGTAAAAATAAAAGAAGAGTTTTCTTCATACCCTGTTTCTATGTATACCGATGAAATAGACACTCAAAAAGCCTTCGCAATAAACCTTTTAAAGAACTAAAAAAAGATGCAGCCCAGGGGCTGCATCTTTTTTAAAACTTTCTTGTAATTTCTTTTACCTCGCCAAAAACTCTCACCCTCAAAACGTCTTTTCCCTCAAAGCGCCTTGGAGGATACAGAGGATTAACAGACAAAAGCTCAACAAAATCATTTCCGTAAACAACTTTTTTAATAACTCCGTCTTCCCCGTCTATTATAAAAACGCCGTATGAGCCACTGTCGATACTGTCACAGACCTTAACAAGCACAAGGTCATTTTCAAGAAATATCGGATACATACTGTCGCCTTTTACCTTAAGATATATATAATCAGAAGCCTGGGATATTTCTTCCTTGTCAACTGAAATATACGATTCTATAACATTATCTGCAAGGTATCCTAACCCTGCCGCAACACGGCCAAGCAAAGGGACTAATACCTTGCCCGTTTCTTTATCATCTTTAAAATAAGCCTCATCAACACCTAAGGCCCTGCATATACTTTCCATAACTGCAACGGGAATCTTTTTTGTTTGTCCGCTTTCGTAGCGGATAATTGTAGACGAATGAAGCCCGGAAATCTCAGCAAGTCTTTTCGCCGTCATGGACAGTTCTTTTCTTCTGGCCTTGATTTTTTCTCCTATTTCCACCAAATCTCCTCCTGTAAAAGTAAACCACATATATTATATTAATCTTACAGGCAAAATATGCCTTATTGCAAAAAATTTTCTTATATTAAGTATAACCCTTTTTTTGCAAAATTGCAATATTTCTTTTTTCGACATTTATACTTTTACCCAAAAACCCTGTCGACAATGCGCAGCATCGCGCAAAAAATGCAGAATAAAACAAAAAAATAAAGCTTGCTTTTAAAAGCAAGCTTTAAATTATCTTTTTTTCGCTCTCACCTTTTTTAAAATGTAAGGATACAAAAAGTGAGCTACCATAACAAGAATACTACAGCCGTAAATCAGGAAAAATCCCGGCAAGAGTGATTGCGGCTCAAAGAAAAACTTATACGTTGAAATGAAAAGAAACGCAAGACTTACAGTTTCTACGCAAAACGCCAGCATATCAAAACACAATACATAAAAAAGCACTATCGCAAGAAGTATAGCAAGCATCATTTTGCCATCATCAAGCGAAATAAAGCAAACAGGCACTGCCTGATGAATCTTAAATGTTACACAGCATAAAACTATAAGCTCAAAAAGTGTAATCAGAAGCCCTGCAATATTAATATGGTTTCTTTCCTCATATGTGTTATACACGGGAGCCTCCCCGTTTTCTTTATTTTCCAAAATTTCTTTATCCTTTAACACATAATCACCTCCAACACGCTTATTTTATCATATTAGTAAATAAAAATCAATATGTTATTTTAAAATAAAAAAAGGGAAATGCCAAGGCATTTCCCTTTTTTATTAATCATTACAGCCGCAGTTTGGTCTCTCCTGGCAATCTTCCTCTCTTACAGGAGGGAAAAATTCATCAACGGGGAATTCTATTCTTTCAAACAAATCACAGGGACTTTCGTCTGTTGCCATAACGCACTCTTTATGTGGAATACAAAAATCATAAGAGGGCACTAAAAGCTGTACGCTTCTTTCAAGTCTTACAATAGAGAACAGCCCTAAACTTACATATACGCGTTTGTTATCTGTCGAGAACTCCAAGGAACTGTCAAAGCATCTTAATATATCATCAGGAACTGTTGTTAAATCAGTTTCGCATACACACTTACAACAATTATCCTTGCTTTCAGCAATTTTTGCAGAAAGTGCAATCGGCTCAACAACCTCAACCGTAGCAGTAGGCATATTTGACTTCGGTTTTCCGGAAAAATCGTCTCCACCAATTACCATATTTGAAGAAAATACCTTTGTGCTTCCCTCAGAGCCATATAAAATAACCTTTTTGTCGTATGTTGCAAGACCTTCCAAGCGGCACGGTTTTCCTACTCCTGTAAACACATCCAAAGTTATCTTGAAAAAGTATTTTAAATCAACACTGTAGTAGCCACGATTAAACTGAACAGGCTCAATATCTGAATAAATCCACAGTATCTCTGCTTTTTTCACTTTAACATTTATTGCATTGTTTATTATTTCCTGCCCCTCATATGTAAGATAAACTCTCAAATCGGTAAGACAGTCTTTATCACGGCACTGGTCATAGATTTTGTTTACATGAACACAAACACCGTCGCCGTTTTCGCACCCCAAATTGCTGTTTTCGGCAAAATTCATGTTGTCCTGCATAATAAAACCTCCACACTTAAAATTTGCATTTAATGCATAATAGAGTTTACTCTGCTATAATCTTATGACAGCCAATGCGTTTTTGTTCTCATTTTTTTAATTTTTGTTGATTTAGAATAAAAAATTATGTATAATAATATCAGAGGCAAACAAAATTATTCGTTTGCTTTAGTTTACGGGAGGTGTTTTTATGGAAAAAGTTTTATGGCTTTTGCTTTGCATTGCACTATTCGTGCTTGAAGCTTGCACAGCAGGTCTTGTGTGTATCTGGTTTGCAATTGGTGCATTGTCGGCGTTTATACTCTCGCTTTTCGGGGTAAACTGGCTTTGGTGCCTTGTTTCGTTTATATTGGTATCTGTTATAACCCTGATTGTTACAAGAAAATTTGCATCAAAGTTTGTAAATAAAAAACCCATTGCTACAAATGCAGATGCGCTTATCGGCAAACCTGCAATTGTTACAGAAGAAATTGACAACACGGTGGCAACAGGTCGTGTTCTTATAAACGGTCAGAGCTGGAAAGCTAAGGCAAGAGTTGGTGATATTATAAAAAAAGGCGAGCTTGTGGAAGTAATCGCAATAAGCGGTGTAAGCTTAGTTGTTGTTACAAGCGATGACCCGCTCGGCACATTAAGCCGCAGCATAAAAACAGATGGAGGTAATTAATTATGGATAATCTGATTCTTATATCAATTTTAGTAATCTTTATTTTAACAGTTATCATAAGAAACATCCGCATTGTCCCCCAGGCATCAACCTATGTTATAGAAAGGCTTGGCGCATTTAAGGGAACATGGAGCGTAGGACTTCACTTTAAAATTCCTTTTATAGAAAGAATCGCAAAAGTAGTAAGTCTTAAAGAACAGGTAGTTGACTTTGAGCCGCAGCCGGTTATCACAAAAGATAATGTTACAATGCAGATTGATACCGTTGTTTATTTTCAGATAACAGATGCTAAGCTTTTTGCTTACGGAGTGGAAAATCCTATGGCAGCTATCGAAAACCTTACTGCCACAACTCTTCGTAACATTATAGGTGACTTAGAGCTTGACCAGACTCTTACTTCAAGAGATACAATCAACACAAAGATGCGCTCAATCTTAGATGTCGCAACTGACCCGTGGGGAATTAAAATCAATCGTGTTGAGCTTAAAAATATAATGCCCCCGAGAGCAATTCAGGAGGCGATGGAAAAGCAGATGAAAGCGGAGCGTGAGAGGCGCGAAGCTATTTTAAGAGCCGAAGGTGAAAAGCGTTCAACAGTGCTTGTTGCCGAGGGTGAAAAAGAATCTAAAATTCTTGCCGCGGAGGCAGATAAAGCAGCTGCTATATTAGAGGCAGAAGCAAAAAGAGAAGCCGCTATAAGAGAAGCAGAAGGTGAAGCTGAGGCTATCTTGAAGGTACAAACAGCAACGGCTGAAGGTATCAGACTTATAAATGAAGCTAAACCGTCAAAAGAAGTTCTTACAATAAAATCACTTGAATCACTTGAAAGACTTGCTGACGGCAAAGCAACAAAGCTTATTATACCATCTGAAATTCAAAACCTTACTGCACTTACAAGCAGCATAAAAGAATCAATCACAGAATAAAAAACAAATGACCCTTGATTGTCGATTCCCATCGCAATCAAGGGTCATTTGTGTTCACTCTTATTATCTAACATCTTTGGTTAACCTCTCTTTCGTAGTCTGCCTTTTTAATACTCTCTACAATCCACAACACACTTTCTTTCTCATTCTCAAGCGAGAATCTGCTTTTGTTTGCCTGCATTTTCTAAAAAGGCGAATTTCCCTGGTATTTGAGCTTCTAAAACCCGAACAACTTACAATCTATATAAACTCACTCACTTACCTTGCCTACCTTCTTTTTTTCCTCCATTCCTTCGGGCTTATTAAGTTTAAATACCGCTTCTTACTTTTTCATTGGTCCTTACCATCCTTTCCTCTTCTTTCATCTATAGTATAGCATACAAAAAGCGCAAAATCTATTGGCAAATTAACAAAAATTTCCACCTCGTTTTTGTTTAAAAGGCAGAAATTTATTTTATACCTCATTTTTTTGTTTACAAGCACATATTTTATGTGTTATAATAAAGAAGTGGGGCAGAAAAAAGGCCCCACTTTTATTTTTTCTTTTTAAAAATAACAAGCTTACTTGCGATATAATTAAACACAATAACTATAATATTTATAATTATTTTAATTACAAAAGAATTAAACTGCATCTTCTCGATGAAAACAAAGGTCATCGCTATATCAAAAACACCTGATATAACTCTCGCCAGAAAAAACGAGGTTATTTGCTTTAAATACCCAACAAAACTGTCAGGTGAAGACTCAAACACAAACTTGCAGTTTGTTATATATGCAAAAAGCACCGCTAAAACCCAAGCAGCAACTGTGCTTAATGTCGGAGATAAAAACTTTTCAAACAAAAAGTAACAAACGAAATTAACCGCTGTTGTTAAAACTCCCATAATCACATACAAAACAAGTTCTTTTGTAAGCTTTTTATTTTTCATACCGCTTTCTCCCGAATTTTTTAAAACTTAACCTCGCATCTGTAAATAGGAAAACCCTTTTCAGAAAAATTCTTCTCGTACTCAGTCATAACATTGTTTTCCATTTTGCTGTTATGCAAGTCAAAAGTAATATTTTTCATTCTTAGCCCGAAGTCCGAAAACGAGTTTAAAGAAAACTCAAATAGCTTTGAATTGTCGGTTTTAAAATGAACTTCTCCCCCGCGTTTAAGAATTTTTTTATACATTTCAAGAAAAGTCTTATATGTAAGACGCCTTTTTCGCTGATAATACTTGTGCCACGGGTCACAGAAATTAATATAAATCCTGTCGCATTTGCTTTTTGAATCAAACTCATTTAAAAATGATGCATCACCTAAAACAAGACGCACATTTTTAAGCTCTTCTGCCTTTACCTTTTCAGCGGCAAGTAGCAAAACATCAGGGTTTTTCTCAATAGCAAGGAAGTTAACGTCAGGATAAAGCTTTGCCATGCCACAAACAAACGCTCCCTTTCCACAGCCTATTTCGATATGAAGAGGTTTTCTCTTGTTTTTGAATATAGCCTTTATATCCTCTTTATAGTCTGTTATATTACTTACAATATAATCACCACAACAAGAAAGGCGCTCTTCCCTGTGTTTTTTTCTTCTCATTCGCATATGTTTGCCTCTCTTTTTTAATTCGCTGCATGAGGAATCGCAGAAAGCACTGTCTCCTTTGATACTATTTCAGCAACAAGTTGGTCGAAATCAACATCCTGAGCAACTGAAAAATCAATAATTACTTTCTGAACTTCGCCTTCGGCCTTACCAAATTTTACAGACTTTATCTTCGCCATATTATCAGATAAAAGACCTAAAATGTCACGAACTCCGTCACGAGTTTTACAATCAATCTCAATAACATGTCTGCTTGAGCGGTTTTGTAGCTTCTGTCCGAAAGAACGAAGACCAAGCATCGCAATCATCATAAGCGCAACAACAGAAATAGCAGTTATGTAATATCCCGCACCCACTACAATACCAATACAGGCGGTAGTCCATATACCTGCCGCAGTTGTTATACCTCTAATACGGCTTCCGTCTAATATAATACTTCCCGCGCCAAGAAAACCTATACCGCTTATTACCTGAGCACTAAGTCTTGCAGGGTCGCCGAAATAACGGATCGACATCTGCTCGCCTATTATCATAACTGCCGCTGCACCAAGGCATACAATAATATGAGTACGAAGACCCGCTTCGTGACGGTTACCGCTTCTCTCAAAACCTATTATACCGCCTAAAATTGCCGCAACAACCAATCTTAAAATCACCACAAGATTAAAACTATCACTTAATTCAGGAAAAATTTCCATCTTTAAATTACACTCCTATCATTTAATATTCCTTTTTGCTAAAGTTATGCCGACAATCCTCTTTGCTCCCGCCTTTTTAAGCTCCTTTGCACATTCATTTAAGGTTACTCCCGTTGTGCAAACATCGTCAACCAAGAGAATTGATTTTTCTGACATATCCTCTATGCAAGTAAAACATCCCTTTATACTTTCCGCTCTTTCAACTGCGCTTTTAAGACTTTGCGCCTTATCCGCCTCTTTAATCCTTATAAGAGCGTCACAATTTAATTTTGCATCAGAAAACTTTAATTTGTCCGCTAACAGTTCTGCCTGATTATACCCCCTCTTTTTTAATTTCTTTTCGCCCATAGGCACAGGGATTATGTAATCAAAATTTTCGAACTCATAAACCTCACGCAAAGTTTCGTTCATAAAAAATGCAAGGCTTTCTGCATAATAGTCTTTTGAATAAAACTTAAATGCTATAACAGCGTCTCTAACCCTATCTTTATATTCAAACGGTGATAAAAGATAGTTTACATTCTCGCCATAAACATCAAAGCTTCTTCTTCCCTCTTCTAAAGGAACACTTTTTTCGCAATTTTCGCATACCAAAATGTCTTTTTCCTCTTCGATTACTTCGCCGCAGAAAATACAGCGCCTCGGAAAGAAAATTTCTTTTAAAAACCATATAACTTTTGAAAATAACATCACAAAATCCCATCGTTAATAGAATATTCTATTATTTTACCACACATTATACCCAAAGTCAAATGGATTTTCCAAAATTTTAAAATTCTGTCTTTGTGTGTAAATTTTTCTTAAGTAAAAAACATTGACACTTTATGTAAAATATATTATAATATAAATAGATTCTGACGGTAAAGGATTAATACCTGAGCCATAAGATGTGAGGCTTTTATATTTTTGGGCGTACTCTGTCTTATGGCAGAGTATTTTATTTTATAGGCAAGGAGGATTTTTTATGTACAATCCAAAATCATTAAAAGCAGAAGAATTTATATCTCACGAAGAAGTGCTTGACACTTTGGCTTATGCAGATAAAAACAAAGACAATTTAGAGCTTGTAGATGCTTTAATAGAAAAGGCAAAAGAAAGAAAAGGTCTTACTCACAGAGAGGCAAGCGTTCTTTTAGCATGTGAAGACGAGGAAAGAATTAATAAAATATACGAGCTTGCAGCGCAGATTAAAAAAGATTTTTACGGCAACAGAATAGTTATGTTTGCGCCCTTGTATCTTTCTAATTATTGTGTTAACGGCTGTATTTACTGCCCGTATCATGCAAAAAACAAGCACATCGCAAGAAAAAAACTTTCACAGGAGGATATCGTCCGCGAGGTAACAGCACTTCAGGATATGGGTCACAAGCGTCTTGCTTTAGAGGCAGGCGAGCATCCCACAATGAATCCCATTGAGTACATTTTAGAGTCTATTAAGACAATCTATTCTATAAAGCACAAGAATGGTGCTATAAGACGTGTAAACATCAACATAGCGGCTACAACCGTTGAAAACTACAGAAAGCTTAAAGAAGCAGGTATAGGCACATACATTCTGTTTCAGGAAACATATCACAAGGAAAGCTATGAAAAGCTTCACCCAACAGGTCCTAAGCACGATTATGCATATCACACTGAGGCTATGGACCGTGCTATGCAGGGCGGAATTGACGATGTAGGCTTAGGAGTTTTATTTGGCCTTGAGCTTTACCGTTATGAATTTGCGGCGCTTTTGATGCACGCAGAGCATCTTGAGGCTGCTTTCGGTGTTGGTCCTCACACAATAAGTGTTCCAAGAATCAAAAAAGCAGACGATATAGACCCGTCCGCATTTGACAACAGTATTTCAGATGAAACCTTCGCTAAGATTTGTGCGCTTATAAGAATAAGCGTTCCGTATACAGGTATGATTATTTCAACCCGAGAGTCCAAAGAAGTTCGTGAAAAGGTTATAAAGCTTGGTGTTTCTCAGATAAGCGGCGCATCAAGAACAAGCGTTGGCGGTTACGATGCTCCCGAAGAGGAGGACGATTGTTCAGAGCAGTTTGACGTAAGCGACAAGAGAACATTAGACCAGGTTGTTCGCTGGCTTATGGAATTAGGCTATATCCCCTCTTTTTGCACAGCTTGCTATCGAGAGGGCCGAACGGGCGACAGATTTATGTCTCTTTTAAAGAGCGGTCAGATACAAAACTGCTGCCATCCCAACGCTCTTATGACGCTTAAAGAATATTTAATGGACTATGCATCAGAAGAAACCAAAGAAATTGGTGAAAAGCTTATCCGCGCAGAGCTTGAAAATATTCCGAAAGAAAATGTCCGCAAAATCTGCGAGGACAATTTAAGGAAAATCGGAGAAGGCATAAGAGATTTCCGCTTCTGATTATGAGAGGAGAATTTTGATGGGTCTTAATGATACACCAAATGCAAACAGAACACATATAGGCTTTTTCGGTATGCGAAATGCAGGAAAGTCGAGCCTTGTTAACGCTGTGACAGGTCAGAATATTGCAGTTGTTTCAGACGAAAAAGGAACAACAACAGACCCCGTATTTAAGGCTATGGAGCTTTTGCCTTTAGGCCCTGTTTCAATTATCGACACGCCCGGTTTTGACGATTCGGGAAAGCTTGGCGATTTAAGAGTTATTAAAACAAAACAGGTTTTAAATAAAACAGATATTGCCGTTTTGGTGGTAAATGCGGCTTTGCCTTTGTCAGATTTCGACAATGAGCTTCTTGAGCTTTTTAAAAAGAAGAATATCCCCTATATTATATCTTATAATAAGGTGGACTTGGCAAAAGAAAAAATCAGCCTCAAGGAAAACGAGGTTTACACAAATGCCATAACAGGCGAGGGCGTGCATCTTTTAAAAGAAAAGCTAGCCACCCTTTTTAAGCCCGAAGAAGATAAGTTTATCGTATCAGACCTCATTTCAGAAAAAGATTTCGTTTTGCTTGTTGTTCCGATAGATTCTTCCGCTCCAAAGGGAAGACTTATTTTGCCTCAGCAGCAAACCATACGAGAAATCTTAGATAAAAATGCTACGGCCGTTGTAATAAAGGAAACAGAAATTAAACAAACTTTAGACTCACTTTTAGTAAAACCTAAGATGGTTATATGCGACAGTCAGGTTTTTAAAATAGCAAATGAAACTACCCCCGAAGATATACCACTTACTTCATTTTCTATTCTTATGTCAAGGTTTAAAGGCTTTTTAGAGCCTGCCGTAAGGGGCGTTTCAGCAATAAAAAATTTGAAAGACGGAGACACGGTCGTAATCTCAGAAGGATGTAGCCATCACAGGCAGTGCGAGGATATAGGAACAGTAAAAATCCCCCGTATGCTAAAAGAGTTTACCAAAAAAGATCTTAATTTCAAATTTACATCGGGAACTGAATTTTTAGAAAACCTGTCCTCTGCGGCAATTGTTATTCACTGCGGAGGCTGTATGCTTAACCAGCGCGAAATGCTGTACCGCTTAAGCTGCGCCGAAGACGCAGGCGTTCCGTTTACTAACTACGGAATTGCGCTTTCATATATGCAGGGCATTTTAAAAAGAAGCATATCGGTTTTTCCCGAGCTTTCAAAGCTTGTTTAAAGAAAGGATAATACTATGGCTGACGAAAAAAGAGTTGCACTTATCTCCGTAATGGTTACGGATACAGAGAGCGTTGAGAAACTAAATCATATACTTCACGAATTTCGTGAATATATAATCGGAAGAATGGGGCTTCCCTATCCTAAAAAGGATTTGTGCCTTATCTCCATCGCCATTGATGCTCCTATGAATGAAATTAACTCATTATCAGGAAAAATAGGAAGTCTTAAAGGCGTAAGCTCAAAGGCTGTTTATTCAAACTTTTAAAACAAAAAGACGGGTTTTAAAAACCCGTCTTTTACTTTATCTCTATAATATTGCTCCATGCATAATTTCCGTTTTCATCTTTTACCTCAGCTCTTACCCACTTGTTCCACTCTGGTATATCATATTCAGCGTGAGTAAGACCTTTTCCTCTTGTGGCCTTGCCCGCAGCCCACGAGCTGTTTGATAAAATATCTATTAAAACACATTCGGAGCAGTCGACAATTATCTTATTTCCCTCTCTTCTTATATGAACCTCAGGGCCTTGAGTTGCGTAAAAATCCCCATTTTTAACAGCGTCTAAAATATCTTTCTGACTGTTTGATTTTGCACGAACCATTATATAAGACTTTGTCTCATCAGTGCCATCGTAAAAATGGGTATCGTCTGTTGCAACAAGCGGATAGTATCTTCCCATATTAGATAATAAATCAACAAAATATCCCGAATAAGGTCTCGTGCTCTGCCCTGTATTTGAAACAGAATTATATATTTCGGTTGCATCAATTCCCGAAAGCTCCATAGCCTCCTCAGGAGAATTTAAAGACCATGCGGGGTGCGCCAAAATAACCAATCCGCCCTCTTTTTTTATAGCGTCTATAACTTCCTGACGGCTTTCTCTTCCGCGTTCTAAATCAGGCTTTCTTTTCATTCCAACACCAACAATATGCATAACATCAACCGTAGTGTCTGCCACGCCAAAATTATACTCACAGCCTGATATAATTTTAAGTCCGTCAATTTCGCCTTCCTTATAAAATTTCCAGTGGTCAGTTATAGCAATTGCATCAAAGCCTGCATCTTTATATATCTTAGCAGCTTCCTCAGGCGTAGCACGCCCGTCTGATAATTTTGTGTGAATATGAAGACCGACTTTATATCGGTCATTTCCAAAAATATCTTTTTGCATATTTCCTCCGCTTTTATAAATCAATAATTATTTCTACGGGACAGTGGTCGCTTCCGTAAATATCGCTTCTGATTATAACATCTTTTATATTATTTTTAATTCTGTCGGAAACAATAAAATAGTCTATTCTCCAGCCCGAATTGTTAGCTCTTGCATTAAATCTGTAAGACCACCAGGAATATTGCCCCGCTAAATCAGGATAAAGGTGTCTAAAAGAATCTGTAAATCCCGAGGACAAGAGGCTTGTCATCTTCTCTCTTTCCTCGTTTGAAAATCCGGGATTGCCCACGTTTGATTTTGGATTTTTAAGGTCAATTTCCTTATGCGCAACATTTAAGTCTCCGCAGTAAATAACGGGCTTTTTTTGGTCTAATGAAATAAGATACTCTCTTAAATCATCTTCATATTCCATTCTGTAATCTATTCTCTTCAAGCCCTCCTGAGCATTCGGAACATACGCATTTATAAGATAAAACTTTTCATATTCAAGGCATATTACTCTTCCCTCGTCTTCATATTTTCCGTCTATTCCGTATATCACATTCAAAGGCTCTTTTTTTGAAAACACCAAAGTTCCCGAATAGCCCTTTTTTTCCGCGCTCGAAATATATTCAAAATATCCATCAGGATGAAACTCTAATTGCTCAGGCTGAAGCTTTGTTTCCTGAAGGCAGAACATATCAGCATCCGAAGAGAAAAAATATTCATCAAAGCCTTTATTTAAACAGGCTCTTAGTCCGTTCACGTTCCAGGTTATTATCTTCAATTTCAATTCCTCCGTTTCTTATTATCAAGTGTATTTTAGCAAAACAGCTTTATGTTGTCAATAAAAAAGCGGACAAATGTCCGCTTTTTTTACTCTGTTATTACAATAACTCTTATTCTTCCGCCCTTGCTGTCCTGTTTATCATAGTATGCGGAAACTATTTTACTTTTATCTATTCCAACAGCAGAAGAAATGTCTGAGTAGTTATATTCATATCCGGAGCTTATGTCTCCGCTTCTTATATACACTTCAACCTTATCGCTGATGGTGTGTGTAGTTTTTCCAAAAACTTTTTGATTTGTAATCTCATAGACACTTTGCACAGCAGAAAGCATACTGATATTTTCAATAGAATTTCCCTTTATCGCCATCTGTATGCATTTTCCCCGTGCCATTCCTCCTATGCCTACTATTGTAGTATAATAAGAGCCTCCCTTACTGTAAATATCAAAGCCTACTACTCTGCCCTGTGCTTTATCTTCTCCCACCAGAATACCATACGACCATGAATCGCCTGTTACATCATTTAAAATAAGAGAAACAATCTCACCTGCACTATTCTTTTCAAAGAAGCATACATCGCTTTCTGTTAAGGTTATTCCATCTATTCTTTGAGGAAAAACCGATACATATCCGGGCGTTTTGCTATTATTGGTTGTTCTGATATCTAAAATAGAAACATCATCAGAGAGCGGATGGTTTCCTATTTCTCTTCTTTCCCAGTTAACCTTTCCTGATATTGTGTTATCAGAGCTTACCGCAGTTAAAACAGCTTTTCCGTCGTTTATTGTAACCCTTACTATTTTATTTTTAAGCTTTTCATAGTCTTTCGATGTATTAAATTCACTTTCCTCTCCATTTGCCAAAACAACCTTTGCATAATATGAAGAGTATTCCTTTTCATTATCGTCTGTGTATCTTCCTGTGCCTGTCTCTGTAAGATATCCGTAAAGTC
>CALAUK010000122.1 GCA_937892135.1 uncultured Clostridia bacterium
AATCGGTGAGCCGGTTCCGGATTGTTGCCGCCATTGAACCGGTGCTGCGTGAATATAGGGTCAAAGAAGATGCCATACGCCCGGAGGTCGCAGTGATTGCGGATGCGGGAGAACGACATGTCTGTTACGCCAAAAGAGGCGATTGCCTGCACGAAAGGAATCATGGCAGACCGGAATACCACAAAGGCATGGCTCCCCTTGTTTTCGGCGCAATTTGGGACAAGCGGCGTGTACGGTCTCATGCACTTATCCAGCAAGCTGGTATGCCTCCCACGGAACCGGCTCACGCCATTGGCATCCCCCAGACACAGCAAGCCACAGTCCGCCGGGAGCGGATGCTCAGCCAGCAGCTTGTCGAGCGTTTCCTGTGGAGCAGCACAGGGATAGGCATCGTCCTCAAAGATAATCAGATACGGCAAGCCGTCCCGCTCTGCTTCCAGAATCAGCCGGATAAAGGTCAGAGCCAGACTCGAATAAGCCTTGGGCTCCTTGGGACGCGTAGGCTTCTCCGGGATGATGGGATGCGTCACCGGGGGCATGGTGAGCCCGCGCTCGCAGAAAATGCGGCGCATGAAGCATTGCCTCCAGGGAGACATGGAAATGCAGCGGGTGTTCTTGTTGAGGTCAATTTTCATAACATCAGGCATAGGAAAGAGAGATAACGATGGTATTGCCACGGAGCCCCACGCTCATACTGGTACTGACCGTGCGGCGGTCGGTGCGGTCTAGGTCGTACCAGTATTGCGAAGGGCTGTAGTAGGCATCCCTGTTGGTATGGGAACACGGGATATTCTGCAGCAGCTCGGCAAACTTCTTGCGCAGGAGTTGCCGGGCTGCACCTTAACGCCCCACTCGTATTAATAGGAGAAAAAAACGAAATAAGAATAAGCCCTTATTTTAATTTTATCCCTCTTGCATGATAAAAAAGATACTGCTGTGCAAAGCCACTTAGCTCGCCGAAATTTTCTTTTGCAAATTCCGAAATCTCCTCGGGCGAAAGGGAGTAGTAATGATTCATAAGACGCTTAACCCACACATCAATGGGAAACGCATTAGTGTGATGCAAAGAAAACAATAGTATGCAATTTGCCACCTTTTCGCCTATGCCCTTGATTTTTAAAAGCTCTTCCTTGGCTTTGGTGTAGTCATCTGAAAGAGAAAAACCATCATTAAACTTTTTTATCGCGTCAATTATGTACTTGTCGCGAAAGCCTGCCTTTAACGGCTTAAGGTCATCTGTTGTAATATCTTTTAAAGCCGTATAGTCGGGAAAAGCAAAATATTCTTTATCGCCTAAGTAAATCTTATCGCCGAACAGCTCGCAAAACCTTTCTATAATAAGCTTTATTCTCGGTATGTTGTTGTTTTGAGAGATTATAAACGAAATAACCGTCTCAAAAAGCTCCTGACGGAGTATCCTTATGCCGAAGCCCGATTTTATTGCCTCTTTAACTGTTTTGTCTTTTTTAAGCTCTTCTTTTATTTTTTCATAGTCCGTTTCAAAGTCAAAATAATCATACCAGAGCGAGAAAAACTCTTCCTTTGTTGTGCCCTCAATAAAGAGCGTACCATCTTCCTCCCAAAGCCTTATCGCCTTCTTTGCGGCAACGCCTGTGTAGCTCTTGTCGGCATTTTTGTTCCAACGAAAGCACTGACCGCACTCAAAAATGTGCTCTAAATTAAAAGAGAGCACATTTTCAATAACTACTAAATTGTCCTTTTCATAAACATTCATAAAATCACCTAAAACATATTAACACGCCTGTTTGCCGCAACGGAGTTAACAAAGCCTATCGCCATCATACTTGTAAGCATACTTGTTCCGCCGTAGCTGATAAACGGAAGCGGAATTCCCGTAACTGGCATAAGCTGAATACACATACCGATGTTTTCTAAAATGTGAAACAAAAACATCGCCGCAATACCCGTGCATATAAAAGCGCCGTATTCATTTTTTGCTGTCTGGGCAATATAAATGCATCTTAAAACTATCGAAGATAACAAAAGAAGAATTATTATACAGCCTACAAAGCCCCATTCCTCGCCGATTGTTGCAAATATAAAGTCCGTATGCTTAGCGGGAAGATACTCAAGCTGATTTAAATTTCCGTTAAGGTAGCCTTTGCCGAAAAGCTTTCCCGAGCCAATGGAAATTATAGACTGAATAACATTGTAGCCTGAGCCTGTCGGGTCTCGTTCGGGGTCAAAGAAAACCAAAATTCTCTCAAGCTGATAGGGAGAGAGG
The DNA here is from genome assembly GCA_937892135.1 of uncultured Clostridia bacterium. Lineage (GTDB taxonomy): Bacteria > Bacillota > Clostridia > UBA1381 > UMGS1253 > CAKSHP01. Next base: position 2,246 of record CALAUK010000122.1, read on the forward strand.
ATTTTGTCTTTAAAAATCCAGAACAAAGGAGCTAAAACAAAAACCGCAATTGATACGGTTAAAATATATTTATAGCTTATTTTTGCAACATACAGCATCGACAAAAACATAAACACGAAAACGAGCGCAGTTCCAAGGTCGGGCTGAAGCATAATAAGAAGTATAAACACGCCAACGTGAAGAGCAAGCCCAAAAAGAACGGGCAGATAATTAATATCCCTCTTAACTCTTAAAAGATGGTTTGAAAAGGTTAAAACAAAGCCTAATTTAACGATTTCTGCGGGCTGGAGGCTAACGGGTCCTAAATCAATCCAGCCTTTTGTTCCCGTGCTTTCCTTTCCCATGCCGACAAACAACACCAAAACCAAAAGCAAAACATTTCCCCAGAATATGTATTTGTTGGTATCCATAAAAAGCTCATAGTCCACATTTGAAATTAAAATCATCAAAACGAAGCCTATTAAAAAGGCTGCAACCTGAACAATAACAAACCTCGTCGGACCCATGCTGTTGGTAGCAGAGTAAATGGCAAAAAAGCCCGCAACAGAACATAAAACCGCAAGGAGCGTTAAAATCTTGTCGGGAGCGGACAGTATCTTAAATTTTTCTTTGAAATTTTTCTTAGCCATTTTCTCACCTCTACAATATAATTATATCAAAAAAAATAAATTTGTAAACACCGACATATCAATTTTTTGTAATAATTGTTCAGTATTTTTGCTTTTTTGCGTTTCTTAAGCAAAAAAAAGAAAAAAATGGGTCAAAAATATTGAAAACTGCTTTTTAATATGGTAAAATTATGATGCTAATGTATCCTTGAAAGTTTGGGGGTGGAAATATGGAAGAATCAAAACTTCCGCGTGCTTGGGAAGCCATTTTTTCAAAAAAGGCGTTTTTGCCCGTAATAGTTAAAACACTTGAAAAAATTCACGATATCACATGGTCGATGAAGGTTAATTATCATGACCATTTTGAGATGGTGTATATGAAAAAGGGCGAAGCCATTTTTCAGGTTTCGGGCGACGATGTTTCCATGACCGCAAACGACCTTATAATAATAAAGCCCGGTCAGGCGCATAAGTTTATTGTCTCTTCAAATCAGTGTGAGTTTTTGGTTTTAAGCTTTAAGTTCACAAGCGAAAACGAAACAGAGCTTGCAAAGGTTATGCTGACTGACTTTATCGAGTTTTTAAAAGACGAGTCTTTAAACTATGTTCATATGGCACTGAGCCGTAAAAACGATATTATAGGCGTTATGAACAGAATTTTAAAAGAGCGTGACAGAAAGCAGGCGTGGGGCGAGTATTTAAGCTGTCTTCTTATAATGGAGCTTTTTGTTTTGGTGTCAAGAGCATTAAAGCATGAGTGGGAGATGAGCGTAAAATCGAGAAGCGTTAAGCTTAAAGAGCTTCTTTTAATCTCGAAAGAATATATAGAAAATAACTACGAAAAGGAAATCGGGCTTTCTGATATTGCGGGCTTTGTGTTTTTAAGCGAGAGCTATTTTGCGCATACTTTTAAATCTGAGTTTAAGGTAAGCCCTAAGAGGTACCTTTTAAATGTCAGAATTGATGCGGCAAAAAAGCTTTTGGCGGAAACTGACGAAAAGATTAACGATATTTCAACAGAGGTAGGCTTTTCAAGTCAGCAGAGATTTAACGATATTTTCAAAAAGTACGAGGGAATAACCCCTCTTGCATACAGAAAAAGAGCACGCGTAAAAAAGCTTAACAAGGATGACTGAAATGAGCAAAAATGCTGTTATAAAAACTGTATATTCTGGCTCTCTTGCGGAAGAAATGGGGCTTTGTCCGGGTGATGCGATAGTTAAAATAAACGGCTCGCCCGTAAGAGATGTTTTAGACTATAAGTTTCTTTCGTGCGATGAAGAGATAGAAATAGAGGTCTTAAAAAAAGACGGAACATGCGAAATTATTGATGTTTTGGCGTATTATGAGGACTTGGGCGTAGAATTCGAAAACTCACTTATGGATAAGCCCAAAAGCTGCGCCAACCGCTGCATTTTCTGCTTTATAGACCAGCTTCCAAAGGGAATGCGCGAAACTGTGTATTTTAAAGATGACGATGCAAGGCTTTCTTTTCTTCAGGGAAACTATATCACTTTAACAAATCTTTCCGAAAGGGATATAGAAAGAATTATAAAAATGCGAATTTCGCCTGTTAATGTGTCAGTGCATACAACAGACGAGGCTTTGCGCGTATTTATGCTAAAAAATAAAAATGCAGGCAAACTATATGGTATAATGCGCAGGTTTTATGAAAATAAAATTACTATGAACTGCCAGATAGTTTTGTGCCCTGAAATAAATGACGGCGAACACCTTAAAAAAACAGTTTATGACCTGGCGGCTTTATATCCTTATGTAAACAGCGTTTCGATTGTGCCCGTTGGTCTTTCGGCGCACAGAGAGGGATTATTCCCTTTAAAAAGCTTCACAAAAGACGGGTTTTTAGAGGTTATAAAGGAAGTAGAAAGCTGGCAAAACGAGTTTTTAAAAAAATACAAAAGCCGGATTGTTTATCTTTCGGACGAGTTTTATTTAGGCGCGTCTTTGCCTCTTCCAAATGAGGAATACTACGAGGGCTATGTTCAGATTGAAAACGGCGTAGGCCTTATAACAAGCATGAAAACTGAGTTTGAAAAAGCTATTGAAGAGGTAGATGAATACACGAAAAAACGCCATATTTCAGTCGTAACGGGTGAAATAGCGTATGATTTTATATGTGGCTTAATTCGCCGCTTAGAAGAAAAATTTCCGTCCTTTAAGGCAGAGGTTTATAAGATTAAAAATAACTTCTTTGGCGGAGGCGTAAGCGTTACGGGGCTTTTATGCGCAGGAGACATAATTGAGCAGGTTAAAGGTAAAAATTTAGGCGATGAGCTTTTTATTTCAGAGAGTATGCTTCGCGCGGGCGATGATATATTTTTAGACGATGTAACCTTGCCCCAGCTTGAAAAAGAATTAAATGTTAAAATAACAGCTGTCGAAAATGATGGCTATTGCTTTATAGAAAAGCTTTTAGACTTTAAAATCGGAGAGGTGAATTAAATGTCAAAACCGGTGCTTGCGATAGTGGGGCGTCCGAATGTCGGAAAATCCACTTTGTTTAATAAAATAGCAGGAACAAGAATAAGTATAGTAGACGATACTCCCGGTGTTACGAGAGACAGAATTTTCGTTGATGCGGAGTGGCTGGGAAGAAGCTTTCTTCTTATTGACACAGGCGGTATCGAGCCTAAAAATGACGATGAGATTTTGGTTAAAATGCGCCTTCAGGCAGAGCTTGCGATTGAAATGGCAGATGTTGTTGTATTAATGACAAATGTAAAAGAGGGCTTAACCGCCGCAGATAAAGATGTTGCGGCTATGCTTATAAAGGCAAACAAGCCCGTTATAGTTGCGGTAAATAAGGTGGATAACCCTGGCGAGCCGCCTATGGACTTTTATGAGTTTTATAACCTTGGACTTGGCGACCCGATTGCAATTTCTTCAACTCACGGTCTTGGTGTTGGCGATTTGCTTGATGAGGTTATTTCTCATATACCCGAAGAAGAATTTTCAGATGATGATTTTAAGATTATTTCTGGAATAGAAGATTCTTTAAGGGAATACATCTTTAATTGTCAATTCTCAGGAATAGCCCCAAAGATTCTTGTTACCTATGATTCTCTTAAATATGTTTTAGGGGTTATTGGACAAGATATTATTAATTACTCAATCATAGTAGATGAGTTTCAGAATATTTTTATGGATTCTCGATTTAAGGCTAGTACAGAATTGAATTTTATAAACTATCTTCAGGAAGCGCCCTTTTTCGGCAAAGGCACTTGCGATTTATGTTCCGATGATGCTACAATATTTCCATCAGAAAAACTTAAATAGTAATCATTATGAACAGACACTCTTTCAAAAGGTTGGAACTGTGCCTTGCTTGTAAGTTTTTAGGCTTGTTCCTTTTGGTCTCCTGTAACACGGAGAATGTTCCTAACTCAGAAAAATCACTTTCTGAAGTTTCTTCTGCGCATACCACACCAGTTGCTGATCCGGGATGGTATCAAGACCCGAAAAGTCACTTACGGATGTAACAGGATTCAGAGACGGGGAAGAAGCATGAAATATCTCTTCATAAATGCGGTCATCACGCAGATTCAACCCATCAAGAACATCTGCCAGAAGCTCTTCCTTATGCTGAAGCACAGGCAGTTCGCGTTCGAAGACATCGTTTTCACGCTCAAGACGACGCTCGGCTTCAGTACTGAAGAACAAGGCGAACACCACGTAGTACACCACCGTAAGGGACAGACTTGCCACAAAAAGAAGCAGCAAACGATAGATCCTCTTCCTTACAGGAGGCACCGAGGTTCGTATGAACGGAAGTTGTGCAGGCGG
>CALAUK010000123.1 GCA_937892135.1 uncultured Clostridia bacterium
AATCCCGGAAGAAAACGTTTACACAGAGCTTACAAAGCTTTATATGACAGATAAGCATCTTTTCTTTGCACTAAGACCCTCTCAGGTAGAGAGATAAATAAAAGCCACCCAATCGGGTGGCTTTTTTATTTTCTATATGATGGAGAAATTCCGAACCTCTTTTTAAAAACCTTGCTGAAATACAATGGGTCATTATAGCCAACTCTTTCCGAAACCTCATAAATATTTTCAAAGTCTCCCCTTTCAATTATCGAATTCGCAAGCTCCATTCTTTTTTTTTCAATATATTTTCCGGGGCTCATCTTAAACTGAGAGCGAAAAATTCTTCTGAAATATGACGGCGAAATTTTGCACATTTCAGCCAAAGCATCAACAGAAAAAGACACTTCAAAAATATGCTCGTTTAAATATTCAAGAGCAGGCGCGATAAGCTCATGTTTTCTGTTATCTGAACAATCTAGCTCCTCTTCCTCTATAAGAAAAGCGATAAGATTATAAAACATAGCAGTACATCTGAGTTTTGAGGCAACATCGCCTTTTCTCCACAGCTTTGCGCCTTTTGAAATAAACTTATGCGCATCTTCAAACCCCTCTGTAGAGTATGCTTTTGGCACAGGCTCCAAAATATCCGCCTTAAACCTGATTCCCACAGAAATACACGGCGAAGATGTAACCTTTAATTCATAGGTTGACCCCTCAGGAATAAACACAAGGCTTCCCGCAGGGGATTCTATTGTTTTATCATCAAAAACAAAAATTCCGCTCCCCGCTGTTCTGAAAACAATAACATGGTCTTTTCGTTTTTCCTTTCTGACATTACTTCTCACACTTAAAGTAATGTGTTTGATTTCAATATTTTCTATATTCCCAAACACGAAATCACCTTTTTCCATAATAAATCTTTATATTTTTAATATATCATACTTTTTGTTAAACTTCAATAAAAATTTTATTTTTGTATCGTTTTTTCCATATCAATCCGTTTTTTCCATTTACAAATAAAATTAAAAAGTTATAATTAAAGTATAAACATTTATGAAAGGATGAAAAAAATGAAACTTTTCAAAAAAGCATTAGCTTTAATTATGCTTATCACTATGATAGCAAACATAAGCGTTTTTGCAATAAGCTTTTCCGATGTAACAGCCGGAATTGAGGCAGAACGCTACATTTCTGCGATGGCAGAAAAGGGAATTATAAAAGGTGTTGGCGAAAACTCCTTTGCTCCCGGTGCAAGCTGCACAAGAGAGCAGTTTTTAACATTTTTATGGAGAGCAGAAAACTGTCCCGAACCCAAA
>CALAUK010000124.1 GCA_937892135.1 uncultured Clostridia bacterium
AGTCCTTAAAGAAGATACAGGTTAAAACTCTTCCCTATCCCGGTTTTCCAACTGATATGCAGCCTCAGATGGCAGCGTTTTTAACTATGGTCCCTGGGACAAGCTCAATAACTGAAAGCGTTTGGGGCAGCCGTTTTAAGTATGTTGATGAGCTTAAAAGATTAGGCGCAAACATTATGGTAAACGGAAACACGGCTTTGATAGACGGTGTCGACTCCTTATATGGTGCTCCCGTAACAGCAACTGACCTTCGTGCAGGTGCAGGTATGGTTATTGCAGCTCTTGTTGCAGACGGTGAAACTCAGATTTCTGATATTTATCATATCGACCGTGGCTATGAAAAGCTTGAGGAAAAGTTTATTTCACTTGGTGCAGATATCAAAAGAGTTGTTTTTGACGACTGATATGTAAAATGCAAGGTTTATGCCTTGCATTTTATAATGTTTATTTGGAGGAAATATGGTAAAATTCTACTCTTTGTTTAGCGGAAGCTCTGGAAACTCCAGTTTCGTTTCTGACGGAAAAACAAATATTTTAATAGATTGCGGACATAACGGAAAGACCGTTATTCGCGCTCTTTCGGAGATTAATATAAACCCCGAAGACATCGATGCCATTTTAATAACACACGAGCACACAGACCACATACAAGGCGCAGGAGTTTTTTCAAGAAAATATGATGTTCCTATATATGCAACTAAAAAAACATGGGAGGCAATCTTTTCTTCCCGCTTTAATATTGGAAAAATAGATAATAAGAACATACGCTTTGTCGAAACCTTTACAGATTTTACAATCGGCACTCTTAATATTTATGCTTTTAACACTCCGCATGACTCAGCAGACCCTGTTGGCTATAATATTTACGCAGACGGCAAAAAGCTTTCAGTGGCAACCGATATGGGTAAGGTTGATAAAGATGTTGTAGAGTGTCTTTTAGGCAGTGAGAGCATACTTTTAGAATCTAACCACGATATAGATATGTTAAAAAACGGTATTTATCCATACTATTTAAAACAGAGGATTCTTGGAATAAAGGGCCATCTTTCAAACGAAAGCTGCGCTGAAACAGCGGTAAAGCTTGTGAAATCGGGAACAACAAGACTTGTGCTCGGGCATCTGAGCAAGGAAAACAACTTTCCGGAGCTGGCGATGAAATCCGCTGAAATCGCCATGATGGTGGAATATTTCCGCTCTCTGGACATGGGCCGCAACAGCGAAATCAACGGCATGGTCTCCGGCGCCGTAAAAGAATAGAGATTGCAAAACGAAAAGGCCTTTTCTCTTATATCTAAATAAAATACCATAAATCACCGTGAAATTTTTGATTTTAGTTTCAAACGCAGGGTTAATATATAATGAATCAAACTCAAGACTTCCACCAATATTTGCTCTACCTATTTGAC
>CALAUK010000125.1 GCA_937892135.1 uncultured Clostridia bacterium
AGTATGTACTGTTGAAACAGGGAATATTCCTACACCTTCTTTCCCTTCACTTTCTCCATAAAGTTGTTTTAACCATTCAGTAAAATAATACATATTTTCTTCATAGACACAATAGTTTTCTATGAACTTTTTCTTATTAAATAAACAAGTAAAAATACCAAGTAAAATTGCATAAATAATCTTACCATTCATTGATTTAGGACTAGTGACAGGATCTGTAATCATGAATACTGATGCAAACATAATACCTCCTGTTATTAATTGAAGTAATGTATAACTAAATACATTATCTGTAATCCCATTCTTTAATCTGCAACAAGAACTCAAAGAATCTGCGGAATCACTATTATAACAGAAGAAACTATGTCCCTCTGCCCACATTTCTGCGGCAAATTGAGCCCACTCTTCATCTTTATATTTTTTGGTTTCTTTATCGTACACTTTGGAGCGAAGAGGCTCATAAGCGCAGGTATTATTTCTCTTATGGCATCGTGTCTTATCTATGCTTTTGTCAGAAACATTTATGTTTTCTACATAGGCGGTGCGCTTTTAGGTATTGGCCTTTCGTGGACAACAACCACAATTGTTGGTTACATAGTTAATATATGGTGCAAGAAAAATCAGGGCACTATAACGGGCGCAATACTCGCGTCAAACGGAATAGGCGCAGTTGTTGCAACGCAGACGATGAGCCCTGTTATACATAGTGGGGTTTTTGGTTACCAGAAAGCATACCTTATAATTTCGGCTTTGCTTTTGGTTGTGCTTTTTGTTGTTATAATATTTTTTAAAAACAGCCCTCACGATGAGGACCACACAGAAGAGGTAGCTAAGAAAAAAAGCAAGTCAAGCTGGGTTGGCGTTGACTACTCCGAGCTTATAAGAAAGCCTTATTTTTACGGTGCGCTTATCTGCATATTCTTAACGGGAATGGTGCTTCAGGGAATGAGCGGAATTTCAACTCCTTGCATGTATGATGCGGGGGTTAATGAGGCTTATGTTGCAACAGTTTTAAGCGTAAGCTCTGTTATTTTAACCTGCTCAAAGTTTCTTGTAGGCTTTTTAAACGATAAAGCAGGAATAAGGCTTACGACAAGCCTTTGTATGTTTGCGGCAGTTTTGTCGTTTTTGTCACTTACACTTGTTTCGGACGGCAGCACGGGAAGAATGATGTGTATGGGTTACGCAGTTTTTGCGCCCATTGCATTTCCGTTAGAGACCATTATGCTTCCTTTGTATGCGGCGCATTTTTGCGGCGAGAAGTCTTTTGCAAAGGCGTTGGGGCTTTTTGTTTCCGTTAACACGGCGGGTTATGCAGTTGGCGCGCCCTTAATGAATCTTTGCTTTGATATTACGGGAAATTACAATATTGGCCTGTATGCATCGTGTGCGGTTATTATAGCAGTGTTTATTTCTATGAACTTAATTTTAAGCGCGGCTAAACGACACAGAAAAGAAATTGAAAAGGAAATCTGATATGAAAAACAAGGTGATAAATTTAATATTTATTGCGCTTTTGATGTTTATTATCCTTTCGGGAGCGGTAAGGTTAATATTTTTCCCGATTGATATTAATAAATACGAAAACCGATATGCTTCCAAGCTTTCTTATCTTAATATAAAAACTTTTCTTGACGGCAGCTTTCAGAAAAGCGCAGAAGCTGCTCTTTCTGACCAGCTTCCATTTTCAGAGGAGCTTAAAAAAGCGTATAACGATTTTAATTCGGGGTTTATAAAGCTGGCTTCTTCTCTTATCATAGGCAAAGAGAACACAAGCTATGTTAAAATTGGAGACTATAATCTTATAGGCGATTATATTCTTTTTAACCCGAGCGTTAAAGAGCATTTGGTTGTGCCTCTTGAGCTGCGCGCAAAGCTTTATAACGATATTTTTGCCGAACACACGGATACGGATTTTTATCTTTACTACATAGAAAAAGATACCGATATAAACTTTGAAAATAATGAAAAGTCAGACGCGTTTGAGGTTTTAAGTGAAAATGTGAAATTGCCTTCTGAAAATATGGCAAGGTTTGAAATAAAAAGCTTTGACGATTACAAAAAGTATTTTTACAAAACAGACCATCACTGGAATAAAGACGGCTCGTATAAAGGATATACCGAGGTTTTAAAGCTTTTGTTGCCCGATGAGGAGGCAAAGGTGAAAAATGGCGAGAAAGCTTTTGAAGAAAGCTTTTCAGGCTCAAAGACCAAGACCGATAAGACGAGCGGATACTCCGAGAAGTTTAGTGCATACACCTATGATTTTCCTGAGATGGAAATTCATATAAACGGTTATCTGTCAGAAGATTACGGCGGGGAGGGCGCAGAGTATGCGCACTTTTACGGCCCC
>CALAUK010000126.1 GCA_937892135.1 uncultured Clostridia bacterium
CACATACATCGCCGTAGCGTTCTATGTAATGCTCTTTGATTTTCCTGCGATTAGCACTGTCTTTTAGCATCTCGCAGATGCCCTCATTATTCATATCACGCATAGCCTTGGGAATTATAGTTGATATAAGCCCTGTATGTGATGCGGTGTACAGATAGACATCACAATATATATCATAGCCCTCATTTATTGCATCGTTTATCATATTGAGGCTTAACTTAACCTTGCCCCAATTCTTTTTATACATGCTCTTATGATGAGAAAACACCGCTCTGACATTTGCCGCTTTAATAACAGTTAAAAACTCTTCTACTGCTTCAAGAAGATTAAAGCCCTCATCTCTTATATGAGCACTTAACATACCGTTATATTCTTTGACAACCTTTGCCAGTTCAACAAGCTCGTCTGTTTCGGCATAGCAACCGGGCGTATAAATAAGGCCAAAAGAAAGTCCAAGAGCACCGTTTTCCATGGCTTCTCTTAAAAGAGCTTTCATTTTTCCCATTTCGTCTCTCGTTGGCTTTTTATTTTTATAGCCAATAACGGCGGTTCTTAGCGCCTTATGTCCTACAAAGCATTTTACATTAGAACCGAGCGGCACCTCTTTTATTATTTTAACCATGCTGCCAAAGGTTTTATAAATCTTACTCACCTTACCAAAGCCTTCAATTTCTCTTGCATTTTCATCGGTAATATCGTTTGCGACAGGCGCAGGAGTAGCACCGCATTGTCCACAAATTGAAGTAGTTATGCCCTGCTCAAGCTTTTCTTTTAAATCGGGAAATTCAAGCATTGCATTATCTGCATGGCTGTGAGAATCTATAAAACCGGGAGTGACCACAAGGCCTTTGGCATCAATAACTTCTTTAGCCATTGATAAAACCTCATCTTTAATAAGTTCAATCTTCCCATCTTTTACAGCAATATCTGAATATATGCCATCGTTTCCCGTTCCATCTATCAAAAATCCATTTTTTATAATTAAATCGTACATATTATCGCCTTCTTTAAATTTTTCCAAAAGGTATTATTTAATTTTAATAATATCGCCAACACCGTCAAATACATATTTTGGTCTGTACGGGAATTTTTCAATATCTTCCCTTTTTGTTACTCCGGAAAGCACCAAAACAGTGTCAACATTAGACTCAATACCTGCGATAATATCAGTGTCCATTCTGTCGCCAATAAAAGCGATTTCTTCACTATGACAGTTTAGCTTATTTAAGCCGTGGCGAAGCATTAAGGGATTGGGTTTTCCAACAAAATATGCCTTTCGGTCTGTTGCAATTTCAATAGGTGCAATTAAAGCTCCTGTTGCGGGAACTATTCCTTTTGCAGTAGGTCCGGTGATGTCAGGGTTTGCGCCAATCAGCTTCGCACCCTTGAAAACAAGCTCAATCGCCTTTTCAATTTTTTCAAAGCTGTATGCTCTTGTTTCGCCGACAACAACATAATCGGGATTAACATCATTCATATAAATATTTTGGTCATAAAGCGCCTTAGTCAGTGCTGCCTCGCCTATTACATACGCTGTACAGCCAGGGTTCTGACTGCTTAAAAATGCCGCAGTTGCCATAGCACTTGTGTAAAAATGGTCAGGAGAAACCGAAAGCCCCATTCTCTCAAGCTTCATACTAAGCTCGTGAGGAGTTCTTTCAGAGCTGTTTGTTAAAAATACAAACTTTTTATCGTTTTCCTGCATCCATTTTATAAACTCAGGAACGCCGTCAAGTATTCTTTCTCCGTGATATATAACACCGTCCATATCACATATAAATCCTTTTTTCTCTAAAATACGATTCATATTATTCTCCTTGTTATTTTATTTCAAAACTTATTTTACCACAAAAGCCTAAAATAATCAACAATCTCTTTTCTTAATATCAATAACTATAAGCTCTTTTCTGTTAAAAACTCTCGGCACCCATCCGGGATTATTAGCGCATCCTCTTCCCACAATAAGATTTAAATCCGAAACCTTATATTTTCCTCCGCAGTATTTTGGAAAAAATCCAAATCTTTTAGGATAGCTTCTGCAGAAAAGTCCGTTTAAAATAAGAGGAATTCTCACTTGCCCTCCGTGAGTATGCCCCGATAAAACAAGGTCAAAGCCTTTATCTTGAAAATATTTAACAAAAAACGGCGAATGAGATAAAAGTATGTTAAACGAATCTTCACTTACGCAAAGCTTATCCACTGCGCCCTCCATCGTGTAGGTTTCATCGTCATAGTCTTTTTTTCTTATATCGCTCACACCGCTTACAGTAATGTTAAGCCCATTAAGCGTTTTTGTCTCCTCTTCCAAAACATAAATTCCGTTCTGGCTTAAATAACCTTTTAATGTCTCCC
>CALAUK010000127.1 GCA_937892135.1 uncultured Clostridia bacterium
GTGATAATGGGCGGTTTTGTGTTTTTAAATTACATAAAAAACGGCGACAGCGGATTTTTTTATGATTCCGTGAGTGTTCTTTCGGATACAAGTTCAAAAAAGGTGTTTTTTGATTCCGTATGGGATAATCTTTTTGTTGTTGTGATTTTTTATTTGTTTTCGCTTTTCTCTGTTGGCGAATTTTTATCAAGTGCATATGTTCTTGTAAGGTGCATATCCTACGGAATGAGCGCGTGCATTTTAATAAATGCTTATGGAATAAAAGGCGCTTTCGCGTGCACGCTCGCTTTATTGCCCCAGTGTGTTTTTTATATAACTGCGCTTATAATTTTTGCAACTGAAACAGCCAAGCAGTGTCGGTATATGGGCAGTTGCTACGATAAGGCTCTAAGGAGAAGAGCAGTTTTTTCGTATTTTACGGTAAGCCTTGTGCCCGTTTTCCTGATTTTTATAGGGTGTCTTGTGGAGGGCTTTTGTTCAAAATACCTTATGTTGTGGTGTCTAAAAAATTTTTAAAAAAATATTAAAAAAAGCTGTACAAATGTCAAAAAATGAGTTACAATAAAAAATACATCACAAAAATTGAGGCGTAAAAGTGACGTGCTTTTTAAGAATTAAGAAGCTTTTTGCAGCGTGAAGTATCGGCTGCGCATAATAAAAAGTAAAGGAAGTCATAGAAATGACAACATACGAAGAAGAGTTTTCAAGCTATCTTGAAAACGAGAAAAAAGTCTCTTCAAGCACGCTTTCTTCGTACAGACGTGATTTGGAAAAATTCTTTGAGTATCTTCTGAAGAGGAAAGTGACAGACGCAAAAAAAGTTAATAAAACAGAAATTCTTACATATCTTTTGCAGATGCAGAAAATGGGCAAAAAAACGGCAACAGTGTCGAGAAGTCTTGCTTCGCTTCGTTCATATTTCGGCTTTTTAAACCGTAGCGGGATAATTAAAAAAGACCCGACCTCAGGTGTTGATTCGCCGAGAGCGGAAAAAAAGCTTCCCGATATTTTAACTGCAGACGAGATTAACAGGCTTCTTTTAGCACCCGATTCAAAAGAGGTTAAAGGAATGCGCGACCGCGCTATGCTTGAGCTTTTGTATGCAACGGGTATAAGGGCGAGCGAACTGGTTAATTTAAATATGACAGACCTTAATCTTGATATGGGATTTTTGCATTGTAAAACAGGCAAGGAAAGAGTAATTCCCTTAGGCAGTATCGCAAAGAGCGCTCTTTATGAATATGTGGCAAAGGCAAGAGAGCTTTTGGTTAAAGAGCCTGATGAAAAGAGCTTATTTGTTAATGTAAACGGCAAGAGAATAACAAGGCAGGGCTTTTGGAAAATTGTTAAATCATACAAAGATGTGGCAGACATAAAAAGAGACATTACGCCTCATACATTAAGGCACAGCTTTGCCGCGCACCTATTAGAAAACGGGGCAGATTTAAAATCCATTTCCGAAATGCTCGGTCACAGTGATGTTTCTTCAACTCAGGTTTATTCAAAAATTATGAAAAATAAAATAAGAGAGGTGTACCAGAAGGCGCACCCGAGAGCTTAAGCTTGTGAGCATAAGAAAGGAGAATAAAAAATGGAAGTTAACAGAGAAAGTATCGACAAAATCTTAGAAAAGGTTACAAGCACAACAAAAACCGCAATAAAAAAATCGGGAGAGGCGTATGAAATAACGAAACTACGCATCTTAATCAACACCGATAAGGCAAAAATCAAGGAATTAAAGCTTCAGATTGGCGAAATTATGTATGATGCATATTCAGGAGTAAATTCTGACGGCGACGAGATTGAAACTCTTTGCAAGGCAGTAGACGAGCTTTATGAAGAGATTGAAGAAAAGGAAACAAAGATTGCAGAGCTTAAAAATCTTAAGCGTTGCCCTATGTGCGGAGCAAACAATGAAAAGGACTCAAGCTTTTGCAAAAAATGCGCTCAGGACCTTTCAGGTGAGGAATAAAAATATTTCTGCTTATTAAAAGCAGACTGATAAGAAGGCAGTTTCGGAAAAAATCTGAGGCTGTCTTTTTTGTTTTGAAAAAATATTAAAAAATAAGCGAAAATCTGTTAAAAATCCTTGTAATTGTCTAAAATATGTAGTATAATAGTTTAATGGTATATTATGCGCAAGGTGTGCGCTTTGGTTTTATAAAAAATGAGGTGTGGTTATGAAATATGTTGTTATTTTAGGAGACGGAATGGCGGATTTGCCTATCGCTGAATTAGGCGGTATGACTCCTTTGGAAAAAGCAGATAAGCCAACTATGGATATGATGGCATCAAACGGAGAAATGGGAATGGTTAAGACTGTGCCCGATGGTATCTCTCCGGGAAGCGATGTTGCTAACCTTTCCGTTATGGGATATGACCCCAAAAAGTATTATACGGGCAGGTCTCCACTTGAGGCAATCTCAATCGGAGTTAATCTTTTAGATAACGATATTACATACAGAGTAAACACTGTAACTCTTTCAGACGATGAGGATTTTGAAAAAAAGGTTATGGTAGATTACAGCGCAGACGAGATTTCATCTTCAGAGGGATGTGAGCTTATGCGCGCCATAAACGAGCACTTTGAAGATGAAAAGTACAAATTCTACGCAGGAACAAGCTACAGAAACCTTTTAGTTGTTCACGATGGCGGAGAGGATAACACATTAACTCCTCCTCACGATATTTCAAAAAGGGTGATAGGTGATTTCCTTCCCAAGGGAAAAGATGGCGAAATTCTTTTGAAGATGATGAAAGAAAGCTATGAAATCTTAAAAGACCATCCTGTGAACAAAAAGAGAATCGAAAAGGGCTTAAATCCTGCAAACTGCATCTGGTTCTGGGGCAGAGGCAGAAGACCGATGCTAGATACTTTTTATGATAAGTACGCTCTTTCGGGAGCGATGATATCTGCGGTTGACCTTTTAAAGGGAATAGGAATTGCCGCAAAAATGAAAGTAATTGAAGTAGACGGCGCAACGGGAAATGTGCATACTAATTTTACGGGAAAAGGCGAGGCGGCTGTCCGCGCATTAACTGAAGAAAACTGCGATTTCGTTTACGTTCATGTTGAGGCAGCAGACGAGTGCGGTCACAGAGCAGAAATTGAAAACAAGGTTATTTCAATTGAAAAGCTTGATAAGATGGCAAAGCTTATAATAGACGGGCTCGACAAGGCAAAAGAGGATTACAAAATTTTACTTATGCCTGACCACCCGACACCACTTTCCACTATGACGCACAGCGCAGAGCCTGTTCCGTATGTTATTTATAAAAAGGGCGAAAACAGAGGAAAAAATGTTCGCTACACAGAAAAATGCGCGGAAGAGACAGGCATTAAAAGAAGCGTGGGTCACTGTCTTATGGAGCACTTTTTAAAAGAAAAAATTGATTAAGGAAGATAACTTATGAAGAAAAAGGAACTTAGCAAAGGAATACTGTTTTTATTGGTAGCAGTAGCCGTACTTATCCTGTCATATTTTATTTTGCCAAAAGCGATAGAAGTTTTCTTGCCGTTTATATTTGCATATTTTATATCTCTTATAATGAAGCCATTGACTGACTTTTTGTCTTCAAAAATAAGGCTTCCGAAGAAACTTGCGGCGGGAATTTCGACTTTTCTGGTTATTGGCGTGTTGGCGGCGATTCTATATTTTATAGTATTTCGTGTGGTTTTATATATTCAGGACGTTGTGGCTGACTGGGAAAATGTTAAGGCATACTGGACAGGAATATATTACGATTTGCATAATAATGTTGAAGAGCTTTATGCTTCGGCATCGCCTGAGGTTCAGTCGGTTATAAATTCGGCTGTGGACTCTTTAGCGGCAGAGCTTAAAACATTTATAACTCCTGTTGTGAATGCGGTGATAGGCTTTGCAACAAATTTTGCGATAAGCCTGCCGTCTGTTTTAATATTTACTGTTGTAACATTTTTAGCATCATACTTTATGTTAGGCGAAAGAGAAATGATAGTTTCGCTTACTGAAAAGGCGTTTGGAAGAAATGCTCTTGACAGAATTGCCGAAACTTATAAGTCCATGATGCATGCTTTGGGAGGATATGTAAAGGCGCAGCTTTTGATTATGGCAATCGTGAGCATTCCTATTATGATAGGTCTTTACATTGCGGGAGTTAAGCATTTTGTTCTTATAGCAATTCTTATTGCGATTTTTGATGCGCTTCCTATTTTCGGCTCGGGAGCGGTGCTTATTCCGTGGGCGCTTTATGGAGTTATAACAGAAAGCTATGGAGTGGCTATAATTATGCTTGCCTTGTATGTTATTGTTATAATTTCAAGGCAGATGCTAGAGCCTAAAATTGTTGGTGAGCACATAGGTGTTCCGCCTCTTATTACTTTGATTTCGATGTATGCAGGTCTTAAGCTTTTTGGAATTTTCGGAATGATTTTAGGACCGGTTTTAGTGATTATTGTTAGAAATTTGTATATTGCAGGAGCTTTTGACTTCCTGAAAAATAAAGAAAATTCGCCTGAGGAGATAAATGATGGCGAAGATGCGGAAGGTGAAATTGATGGACAATAAGTTTTATATTACAACCGCTATTGCCTACACTTCAAGAAAACCTCATATAGGAAACACATACGAGGTTGTTTTGACTGATGCGATAGCAAGGTTTAAAAGAAAAGAGGGCCGTGATGTTTTCTTCCTGACAGGAACTGACGAGCACGGTCTCAAGATCGAGACGAAAGCTGCAGAGCAGGGCGTAACTCCCAAGGAGTTCGTTGACGGCGTCAGCGATACAGTTAAGGATATATGGGCTCTTGTCGGCGCGTCTTATGACAAATTCATTCGTACAACTGACGAGGACCACGAAAAATCAGTACAGAAAATCTTTGAAAAACTTTATAAACAAGGCGATATTTACAAAAGCGAATATGAAGGCTGGTACTGTGTACCTTGCGAAAGCTTCTTTACCGATAGTCAGCTTGTAGACGGCAAATGCCCCGACTGTGGCAGAGAGGTTATCGATTCTAAGGAAGAAGCATACTTCTTAAAGCTTAGCAAATATCAAGATAAATTACTCGAATACTACGAACAAAACCCCGATTTTATCAAGCCCGAATCTCGCAAAAACGAAATGATTAACAACTTCTTAAAGCCCGGTCTTTCCGACCTTTGCGTTTCTCGTTCTTCATTTACTTGGGGTGTACCGGTTGAGTTTGACCCCAAACA